>NZ_MSLT01000012.1:300000-600000 GCF_002149925.1 Thioflexithrix psekupsensis
TATCATCAACAATGAGAATAGTGGATAAATTAGAATGAATCATAAGTGATTATCACCTTTTAAAAGTGTAAATAACGATAAGTAAGTAGTTAAATAAAAATATTAAGGTATTAAAAGCGTTCAGAATTTTCACATTTCTACCGCCCCCCTACCCCCCTCCTGCTAGGAGGGGGGAAAGAAGAAAAGAAGAGATGAGGTTATCTTGTTAAATTTTAACCATAAAAATAACCTCTTTCTCCCCCTCCTAGCAGGAGGGGGCTGGGGGGCGGTAGAAATGTTGATATGCCAGATTATTTTCCTTTAGGTACTTATAGTAGAAAAAGTGAAAATTCTGAACGGTTTTAGTAGCTGAATATTTTATTTAACGACTTATCGGCTTCTTCCATGTGCATCCCCACAAAGGTCGTCCTTGTTGCATAAGTGAGGCTTTTTTATGAGCCAATTTATCTTGTTTTATTACATTCCTATTAAAGTTAAGAATTCTTAATATTATGTTTAACCTGATTCGTTATTATTCCATAGTCAGCCTATTTTCATTTACGGCCATTACTGCTTTTTTAAGCGTTATCTATTTGCAACTGATGTTATCAGAATTAAAAGAAATAGCAGAAAAACATAATATCGTATTAGAGCAAGTATTGGTAAAAAAATTATCGACTGAATTTAAACAATTATTACAGACAGAACAAATCGATACGGCAGCATTACATCGCATTATAGAAGAAGTTAATTTGTTGAGTGGGACTGAAATTCAGCTTTTTAATCCCCAAGGAAAATTAATTTTTTCTACTTTAAAAGAAAATTTTCAAATGCCATCTCTCGATCCCCAAGTCTTAGAACGGATGAAATTAACCACAAAAAATAATCGTAGCTTCTATAGTCGATATTCGCCTTTTTATTTCAGCGATGATAAAGATAGATATGGCACATTACAAATTGCCAGTGATGTGACTGAGTTTGTGATGATTATCAATAAACGTCATCAACAAACGGTGATTGTGGTTGTGTTGATTTTTATTAGTTTATTTTTTGTTTTCTTTTACATTATTCACCGTGCCAGCCAAATTTCTAAAGTTGAATTTAAAAAATTAAGTAAGGATAGAATATTGCTTTTGAGACAACAAGAGTATTTAAGTCTATTAAGCGATATTGCCACAGGTTTAATGACACGCTTAGAAACCAATCAACTGTTTGAACAACTCATTCAACGCACCGGCCAATTATTAGATACTCATTATAGTTTTATTCACTTATCTCGTCCTGATCAAGATCATTTGCCTTTATTTCAATTTATGCAACATCCAGACCCAGAGATGATGGCGAATATTAATCGGCTCATTGATAAAGTTTATCAAATTAAATACCCACAAACCCAAGCATTACAAAGTAATATGCAAAAAGGTTATCTGGTGGCTGTTCCATTAAAGCAAAAGCTATCGGAAAAGCAGGAATTATCGGTATTTGGAGTATTAGGCGTTTTTATTGAAACCGAAAAAATAAAAATAGATGTCATTGATGTACAACCTTTACTCAATCGATTGGCACAATTAGCCGCATTAGCCATTGGCAATGCTAATTTATATCAAATTCAAGTTAAATTAACCCGATCTTTAGAGCAAAGAGTCTATGAACGCACTCAAGAATTGTACCGCGCTAATGAACAATTACGACAATATCAAGAACATTTAGAAGATTTAGTTGTACAACGCATGGGAGAAACCCAGCGCATTAATGAACAATTAGAACAAAAAATTTTAGAATTACGCCTAATTAGTGAACGTTTGCGTTTAATGGAATTAGCCATTGTTAATGCCAATGATGTAGTGATTATTACCGAAGCAAAACCGATAGATTTACCAGGGCCGCGAATTGTTTATGTGAATCCTGCTTTTACAAAAAATACAGGGTATCGTTTAGAAGAAGTCATCGGAAAAACACCGCGCATTTTACACGGCGCAAAAACCTCTCGATTAGCCCTTAAAACCATTCGTGAAGCCTTAGTGACATGGCAGCCTGTGCAAGTGCAGGTATTGAATTATCGCAAAGATGGCAGCGAATTTTGGGCTGATTTGCAAATTGTTCCCATTGCCGATGATCGCGGCGATTATACCCATTGGGTGGCGGTGCAGCGTGACATTACGGAAAATAAACGCGCTGAAGAAGCCTTGCGCAACAGTGAGCAGCAATTTAAAGCTATTTTTGAGAATGCGGCGGTGGGTATTGGATTATTAGAGCCGACGGGGCATTATTTGCAAGTGAATAATAAATTTGCAGAAATGTTAAAGTACACTCCCAAAGAATTGTTGCAGAAAAAAGAACAAGATATGACTTATTTCGAGGATCAAGAAACAACATATTATTGCCTAGAAGATGTTTTTACTAAAAACACCACTCGCTTTTTAGAAAAACGTTATTTACGTTCGGATCAATCGATTTTTTGGGGACATTTATGGCTTACGCCTTTATATAATGCTAAACATGAATTTTTAGCGTTATTAGCAATTGTGATTGATATTGATAAACGCAAACAGGCCGAAGCAGAATTAAATAGCAGTTTGCATTTTTCTGAGACGTTAATGCAGACCATTCCTATTCCTATTTTTTATAAAAATATGCAGGGTTATTATTTAGGATGCAATCATGCGTTTACTTTATTTACAGGCTATTCTCCAGAGGAATTAAAATATCGCACTGTTGATGAAATCTGGCCTGATAAAGAAGCTAAAATATTTTGTTATGCTGATGAAGTATTAATGACACAATATGGACGACAACAATATGAAGCGGAAATTAATCATGCTGATGGTTCGAGACGGAATATTATTTTTAATAAAGCGATTTTTTTCTTAGCCAATGGTCATCCGGGCGGAATCGTTGGAACATTTACTGATATTACTGAACGAAAACGTAATGAAGCCGCGCTCACCCAAGCCATAGAACAAGCCGAACGCGCCCGTTTACACGCCGAACAAGCTGACAAAGCCAAAGGGGTTTTTCTGGCTCAAATGAGCCATGAATTAAGAACGCCTTTAAATGGTATTTTAGGCTATGCCCAACTCTTTTTACGAGATCAAAAATTAGCAGAAAAATACCGAGAAGGTTTAAACATTATTTATCGCAGTGGCGAACATTTATTAACACTCATTAATGATATTTTAGATTTTTCTAAAATAGAAGCAGAAAAATTAAAATTAATTCCTACGCATTTTGAATTGCCTAATTTTATTAAAGATATTAGCGGTTTATTTAAAATGCGAGCGCAACAACAAGATATTTCATTTGAAGTTGAAACCCAATATATTTTAAATTCAGGCGAAATTGTACCTGATTTGCCTGTGATTGTGCGCGGAGATGAAAAACGTCTGCGGCAAGTTTTATTTAACTTACTGAGCAATGCGATCAAATTCACTCGAAAAGGTAAAGTCATTTTATCAATTATTTATCAAGAACCACATATCACTTTCTCAGTTAAAGACACAGGAATTGGTATTGCTGAAGAAGAATTAGATCAAATCTTTTTGCCTTTTCAACAAGCCAATCATCGTGAGCAACATATTGAAGGAACGGGCTTAGGTTTGCCAATTAGTCAGCGATTGGTGGCCATGATGAATGGCGAATTGCAGGTGGAAAGTCAGCCGAATCAAGGCAGTCATTTTTGGTTCACTATTCCTCTGGAGATTATTACCCATCAAGAGGCAGAACCTTTGCCACCACCGTGCGAACGGGGGCGCATTATTGGCCATCGACGCGCAACGGAAAATGGTACGCCTAAATTAAGTATTTTATTGGTTGATGATGCTAAAGATAATTTAAGTGTTCTGCATGATCTTTTATTACCGTTGGAATTTAAAATATATCAAGCCCATGATGGTTTAGAAGCGTTAAAAATCATTGAAAAAAATATTCCTGATGTAGTGATTATGGATTTAAAAATGCCCGTTATGGATGGCTTAACAACCGCTGAAGAAATTCGCCAACGGCTGCAATTAACCCAATTACCCATTATTATTGCTTCAGCCAGTGTATTTGAATTGCAGGAATTAAAAACTAAATCCAGTTATTGCAATGCGTTTATTCACAAGCCAATTGATGTCGATTATTTACTGAATTTATTACCGCAATTATGTCCTTTATTATGGGAATATGAAACCAATTTATCTTCCACATCATCAGCAGAAACAAGCGTTATTTCTACAGAAACGCAAAAGGCTTTGCCTTTAGAAATTTTGGAAAACCTGTTACAATTAGCCGAAGCGGGCAAAGTAAAAGCGATTATTACCACCGCACAATCTCTACACTCTAGTGAACCCACGTTCAAAGTACAAATAGAACAAATATTAGAATCCGCACAAGCCTTTGAAATAAAAAAATTGAAACAATTATTACGTCATTGGCAAAAGGAACAAAATGATGCAAATTGAATCCACAGGAACTATTTTAATTGTTGATGATGTGGTGGCGAATGTTCGCATTATGTTTGATTTATTAAATCAACATGGTTTTGAAGTATTAATTGCTGAAGATGGCGAGACCGCATTGCAAATTACCCAAATGAATCAACCCGATCTCATTTTGCTGGACATTATGATGCCGGGGTTAAGTGGTTTTGAAACTTGTCGTCGCTTAAAAGAAAATGACAAAACCCGTGATATTCCCGTTATTTTTATGACCGCTTTAAGTGAAGCAAAAGATAAAATTCATGGCTTTGAATTAGGTGCAGTGGATTATGTCACTAAACCTTTTTACAGTGAGGAAGTATTGGCTCGCGTTAATACACATTTAACGCTAAGAAATTTACAAAAAAAATTGCAATCACAAAACTTACAATTAAAATTATTAAACGAAGAAAAAGATGAAATTTTAGGTATTGCTGCCCACGATTTAAAAAATCCATTATCGGCCATCCAAACCTTGGCCAGTATGATTGCTGGTGATATTGATAATATGCCTAAACAACAACAATTGGATTATCTGCGTTTAATCCAAGTGAGTTCAGAGCGTATGTTTGAATTAATTAAAGCTCTATTAGATGTTAATGCGATTGAATCAGGACAAATTCATATTCAATTAATACCGCTGTGTTTTTCTGCCGTATTAGAACAAACATTGCAATCTCAACACCCCAGGGCAAAAGCTAAAAATATTTTGCTTATGCCGCAATCACTGGCCGTGACAAAAGATTGTGTTTTAGCCCATGAAAGCACATTACGGCAAATATTGGATAATTTGGTTTCTAATGCCATTAAATATTCCAATCGCGGAAAAACAGTCACGGTACGAATTGAAACGACAGAAAAAAATCTTCGTTGTGCGGTGCAAGATGAAGGGCCAGGACTCAGTACAGACGATCAGAAAAAATTATTTCACAAATTTGCACGATTAAAACCCCGCCCCACCGCAGGCGAATCTTCAACAGGATTAGGACTTTATATTGTAAAAAAACTCATTGAAACCATGAATGGTAAAGTCTGGTGTAATAGCGAATTGGGGTCAACTTTTATTATTGAAATTCCCTTGTGTGAATCAAATTAAATAACACGATGCACGGTTAATCATGCTCATTATTAATGAATTATTAAACGAATTTTGTCAGCCTCATTTACATCTCACTTTAGATTTTGAACATCGCCAAAAAAGTCGTTTACGCACCCAATTAAACGACGGGACTGATGTATTGCTGTCTTTGCCTCGCGGAACTGTATTGCGTCAAGGGGATTTGTTGCGGGCGGTTGATGGCACAGTGGTACAAGTTGAAGCGGCGTTGGAAGCGGTCTCTGTGGCGCGTAGTCAAGACATGCACCAATTAGCCAGAGCTTGCTACCACCTTGGCAATCGCCACGTTCCGGTGCAGATTGGCGACCATTGGTTACGCTACCAACCCGACCACGTGTTGGCCGAAATGTTACACGGCTTGGGACTTGAAGTACATGAGGAACGCGCCCCTTTTGAACCCGAAGCAGGCGCGTATCACGGACGCACTCCCCCCAGTTCCGCTCACGATCATGCCCACTGAATCTCATTCAACGGCACGGCTGCATTTATTTCATTTAGTCAGTCCATTATTGCCTATTGGCATGTTTGCTTATTCGCAGGGATTAGAAGCGGCCATTACGCAAAAATGGGTTAATCATTCCAGCGATGCGCAAGATTGGATTCATGGATTATTAAGTCGCCATTTAACTCAATTAGATATTCCCATTATTGCACGTTTGCATTCGGCATTTGGCGATAAAAATAGAGAAAAAGTGGATTATTGGAATCGTTACCTATATGCCAGTCGAGAAACGGCTGAATTAAGAGCTGAAGATCAGGCCTTAGGTTTGGCTTTAGCACGTTTATTACGCGAATTAGCCGTGCCAGAGGCGGCGCAGTGGTATCAACATCACAAGCCTGTTTGTTATGCCACTTTATTCACCTTGGCGGCCGTACATTGGCAATTGTCTTTAGAAGAAACTGCACAGGCTTATTTATGGAGTTGGTTAGAAAATCAGGTGGCGGCTGCGGTTAAACTCATTCCATTGGGACAAAGCGAAGGACAACGCATTTTATTAGCGGGCTTAAATCACATTCCCCACTGCGTTTCATTAGGCTTACAAATTACCGATGACGACATCGGACAAACCAGCCCCGCGTTTAGTATCGCCAGCGCGTGGCATGAAACGCAATATTCCCGTTTATTTCGTTCTTGATGGGGTTAATTTTCTCGCCATAATTTCACCACATGTCGTTGTGCGTTTAAAAAAGGAATATGTAGGGGAATGATTTCTGTCATTACGTCATGATTTAATGCCTTTTTTAAGGCCATTAATTCTGCATCGGGATAAATCCCTTTCATGGCTAACCATTGGGTGTGATGATGCGCAAGGTGTTGGGTTTGTTGATAAAAAGAAATTAAATCACTGTAGGCGCGAGAGGTGATTTGATCAAAACAAGGCGTATGTGAATATTGCTCAACCCGTTGACATTGCACCTGACTATTGCGCAATTGCAAGGCCGTGATGGCGTGTTGCATAAAGCGCGTTTTTTTCCCATTACTGTCCAATAATCGCCATTGTTGTGCTGGACAGGCTATTGCCAGAATAAGCCCCGGTATCCCCGCGCCACTGCCCACATCTAAAAAATAATTTCCCTGCAAATATGGCACAAGACTTAAACTGTCTAATACATGCCGCGTGACCATTTCCGATGGTTCACGAATTGCGGTTAAATTATAGACTCGATTCCATTCTGATAATAAAGCCAAATAAGCTAATAATTTATCTTGTTGTTCGGAAGAAACCATTAAGCCCAATTCAGCAATACCTTGTGCCAATTGGGAGGTGATATTTTTATTGATCATGGGTTTTTTATTTATTCATGTTAAAATTTTAAAAAATGGACTGCATTCACCACCAGAAAAAAAGGATAATCAACAGCATTATCCTTTTGTTAATCATAAAATATAATCTATTCTTTTTAAAACTTATCTAAAGCCAATAACTTTTGCGAAATGGTATTAGATAACACATACATTTGCGTGGCGGCGGCTCGTGCGCCATCGGTATCGCCTGCTTTTGCTTTGGCAATGGCCTCGTGGCTCACTTGATGAAATTGCTTGTGTGGCTCAAATAAACTGTCAAACAACGCCTGCGCTTCTGGATGATTCATACTGGCCACCTCCGCTGGTCCCTCACCATACAACCATTGACCCAACTTACAATTTTGACAATCTGTGCCTTGAAAATCCCCTGTTCCTGCCAAAGTTTTTTCAATTTTTTTCAAATACAAAATATGATCGTTTAAACGCAACACAAAAAATGCTTTTGTTGGCATGGATGATTTCTCCTATTGGGTTAAATTTCATGGGGATAAGCAAACTCCGATCCCAAAATGTAACAAATTCCCTTGCATGCGTCATCATTCGATGATGCACTATTATAGTGCATTTATCAATCGGTAAGGCATTAAATACAAGGCTTTTTTGTAAGAAAAATCTTTATTAATCAATATATTATCACATAAAATTCAAGCGGTATAGATATTGCTGAATCGCTCGGATATTCTACAGAGGCGCACCATGATCAGCACTAAACAAGCCGCTTACATTCTGGACAATCTCACGACTGCCGTTTTATGGTTTCGTCCCGACTTGACCCTGCATACGCTCAATCCAGCAGCCGAAACCCTACTAGAAGTCAGTGCCAAGCAAGCCTGTGGCTTGGGGGTTGAACAATTGTTTCCACGCGCTGATCACTGTCATCAAGCCCTAAAACGGGTCAGAGAACAGCGTTATTGTGTCACGGAACGCGGCGTACGCTTGCACTTATTTGGTGCAAAAACAATCACCGTGGATTGTAGCATCACACCTGTTATTGTAGAACAAAATATACGCGGTGTTTTATTAGAATTGATGCGTATCGATCAACATTTACGTATCACTCGTGAGGAAAATCTCTTGTTACAACAACAAGCCGCCCGTAATGTGATTCGTGGTTTAGCCCATGAAATTAAAAATCCTTTGGGGGGATTACGCGGGGCGGCGCAATTATTAGCACGAGAATTACCCGATAAAAATTTGCGGGAATATACCGATATTATTATTGGTGAAGCCGACCGCTTGCAAAATTTGCTCAATCGCATGTTATTACCGCAAGGGGTATCGCATAAAAAATTAACCAATATTCACCAAATTATTATCCGTGTCAGTCAAATTATTAGCTCAGAACCTGAAACACGGATTAAAATTGAATATGATTTTGATCCCAGTATTCCCGAATTATATTTAGACCCCGATCAAATGATTCAAGCCTTATTAAACATTATGCGTAACGCCGTTCAAGCCTTAAATGGTTTTGGCAAGATTCAGATTTGTACCCGAATTCAACGCCAAATGAGTTTGGGTGGCCGCCATCATAAGTTATTGGCACGTATCGATGTCCGAGACAATGGGCCAGGAATTGCGCCGCATCTCATCGATCACATTTTTTACCCGCTAGTGACCAGCCGCGCCGAAGGCACAGGATTGGGTTTGTCTATCGCCCAATCTTTGGTGAATCAGCACGGCGGCTTAATCGAATGCACCAGCCAACCCGGTGACACTGTATTCACCATTTGGCTGCCTATGGAGACCGAAAAACGATGAGTAAACGTGCCGAAGTGTGGGTTATTGATGACGATAAATCCATTCGTTGGGTGTTAGAAAAGGCATTGCATCAGGCGGACATTCACGTGACCAGTTTTGATAATGCCAATGTGGTCTTGACCCGTTTAACCCAAGTGCCATTACCGGGTGTCATTGTCAGTGATATACGAATGCCGGGATTGGATGGTTTAACCTTATTAGAAAAGATTAACCAATCTTATCCCCAATTACCCGTGATTATTATGACGGCATTTTCTGATTTAGAAAGTGCGGTGTCGGCTTTTCAAGGCGGTGCATTTGAATATTTGCCCAAGCCTTTTGATGTCGATGATGCGGTGGATTTGGTACAGCGTGCCTTACAACGCAGTGCAGAAATCAGTAAAAATCCAACCGAATCAGAATCTTCCACGATTCAAGCCAGTGACATTATTGGTTCTGCGCCGGCGATGCAAGACGTTTTCCGCGCCATTGGGCGTTTATCGCGTTCTAATATTACTGTTTTAATTACAGGAGAATCAGGCACTGGAAAAGAATTGGTCGCTCGCGCATTACATCGCCACAGCCCCCGCGCCCAACGTCCTTTTATCGCTCTGAATACGGCGGCAATTCCACGCGAATTGTTAGAATCGGAATTGTTTGGCCATGAACGCGGCGCGTTTACTGGCGCATTAAGTCAGCGTCAAGGGCGTTTTGAGCAAGCCGACGGGGGAACTTTATTTTTAGATGAAATTGGGGATATGCCTTCCGAGCTACAAACTCGTTTGTTGCGCGTCTTAGCGGACGGGACATTTTTCCGCGTAGGAGGTCATACAGCAATCAAGGTGGATGTGCGTATTATTGCGGCCACGCATCAAGATTTAGAGGCTCGCGTAGAACGTCATGAGTTTAGAGAAGATTTATTTCATCGGCTCAATGTTATTCGTATTCACATCCCACCTTTACGTAAACGACGCGGGGACATTGTGCAGTTGATGCGTCATTTTCTGTTGATGGCCGCTAAGGAGTTGAAAGTAGAGCCAAAAACCTTGACTCCAGAAACAGAACAGTATTTGATGCAACTCGATTGGCCGGGTAATGTACGCCAATTAGAAAATACTTGTCGTTGGTTGACGGTGATGGCTGCGGGACAAGAGATTTTGTTAGACGATCTGCCCTTAGAATTACGTCAAAAACATACGGAAATAGATGTGGCTTTGGATTGGGAATTGGCGTTGCGTCAGTGGGCAGAGCAACGATTGGGCGATAGCGGGCATCAAACTTTGTTAGATGAGGCCTTACCTCGTTTTGAGTCGGTGATGATTCAAGCTGCACTACGCCACACGGGCGGCCGTCGTCAAGAAGCCGCTCGCCTCCTCGGTTGGGGAAGAAATACTTTAACGCGAAAAATTAAGGAGTTAGGCATGGGAGAAGATGAGGAATAAGGATTTTTTTCTGTGCGCGATGGTTTGTTGTGTTGTTTAGAGTATGCGTTTATTTCTCGCTCCAGCGGAAACGCCCATTTAGAACTTAGACGATAAAACACGCTCAGAATCAAGGCATAGCAGGTCATTTGTACCTGCTTTTAAATCCTTAATGTATGAATTAAGTCCTTCTTTTACGCTTTCCTCTGTGGCACTGCTTGTGAATATGGAGCGAAGGGCTTTGTCAATTTCTTTTGCACAATGCACTTTAGGATAAATCTGATTGAACCCAAACTTTTCTATAAGCCATAAAATAATCTGCTCAAAACAAATTACTTTTTCTAATAACTGGGAAGCATAGGCTTTATAAAATGCTGACTCTGCCAATGCTTTTAAACAGCGTTTATCTCCTGTAATAAAGACGCTTTCTTTATACACAATAAGGGCTGAAATTAATACTGCTTCACCAGCATCAATTCCAATATTTTTTTCTAGCTCACCAATAATTTTCTCATCAGGATTAGTGTATTTTTTTACGACAGCAAGAAAAGATTTTATTCTATCAAAACACTCTTTCTGGCCTGCTTTTTTAGTTTTATTTTTCAAAACATATTCAGCAGTTTCTAATACATAAATCTGAATTTCATCAAGTTTAAGCAGTGAGAGAAAATCATCAAGTAAATTGCAATAACCCAGCTTGTGAATAACGTCATTATCAAGAAGTATCATCTAAATAAAATGCCTTATTATGGTAAAGAAACACCGCTAATTTTCAATAAAAAATCAGCACTGTCTTCAGGAATTTGGGTTAAATCTAAATTAAGCTGCATTTTCTCTCTAACTAAAGCGGGCGCATCCACATTTGGCTCTAAAATGTTCAAGGCCGCATTGGCAATGGGAAATTTACCAATACCGTTTGCGTAATTTAACGCAATATGACCCGCATCAATGCGGTGCTGATTTCCGTACTCTCTAGCCGCATTTGCTAATTTTTCTCCATCCAACCACCGATTATTTTCAGTAGTAAATTGCGTATTTTTGCTGCCTGTCAATAACGCTAAAGCAAACTCATTTGCTTCATTTTCTTGCTCGCTTGATGTTTCCTTTCCAATCGATTTATCATCAATAATCATTTTATCAGCAGCAAGATGCCCCTTAAAAATATGCCCTAATTCATGAGCAAGAATAAATAACGCCCACGCATATTTTTTATGCTCTTTTACCAGCACAATAACAGGCTTTTCTTCAATGTTAATCGCCATTCCCTCAATATCTTTTTTTGCTTTTTGTGGAAATTGAGAAATAAGCAACACGGGAATGCCAATTTTCCAACAAAAATCTAATAGAGCAGGAAAGGAAACAACAGAATTGTCACGCAGTATTTCTTGTCTAATTGACAACGCATCTGTGAATGATGAATTAGGCACGTCATTGACCACGGTAGCAAGGCGAGCAATGCGGGCTGCTTGGGTTGTAATGGCGACAATATGGGATCTGTCACCGTTTTTGCCCTTTTTGAGTTTAAAATTGTGTGGATTTGGGCTTACTAGAGAAAAAATAATCTGTTTATTGTCGTCTAATAAACTTTCTAAATCTAATCCCAAATGGCGCGCAAAGTGAAATTTAAGTTGCAATAAACCTGTGGGTAAATCCGCTATTTCGTCTTCCCACCAAGAAGGCAATACTTGCTTCAAATAGCTTTTTTTAAAACCTATGGAATCAAGACGATTATATAAAATTTTTAATTTGTCAGTTTGAACAGTCATCGCATGAACTCCTAAGTCGAAAAAAACCGTTATTGGTGATATTGTAGCAGGCTAAGGCTTTTCTTGAAACAATTCACCGCCAATAACCCCCACCGTCTTCACACTCACTCTTACCACTTTTTTAATTAAATCAATCACATAACGCGGATTGTCGGGCAGCCATTCGTTGGGGTCGTTGCGGATGCCGCTGGCTTTGTCGGTGGTGATTTGGTAGCGGTCTATTAACCAATCTAGGGCGGATTTGCCGTTGACGATGTATTCATGCGCGGCGGCGGGAATACCGCTTAGGCTTAAATGTTCGTTGTAGATTAATACGCTTTTATCGACGCTTTTGCCGCTTTTTGTGTAGCGCATTTTTTCGACGCGATAATGACGCATTTCTGGCGTACAAGTCCATTCTTCTTTTAAATCATAAGGTTCTATGGTTTCGTAGTTTAAATGCCAATAAGCCAGTTGTTTGCCCATGTCGCTGTATTGCCAGAAGTCGGGCATGTAGGGAATGCGGGGCAGCATTTTTTTTAGGTCGGCGGCGTAGTTGGTTTTGTATTCAGAATCGTGCAGTACGCCATAAATGTAGTAGAAAATAGCGGTTTTGTCGATACGCGAGTCGGCATAATGGGCGCGATAGTCGCGTAATATGTCGTCGTTGATCGCGTCGCGTCGCTGCCAATGGCTGGTGTTTTGGCTAAATAATCCTTCGGTTGCGGTGCTTTCTTCGTAAATATATAGGGGGAAACATTGACCTGTATCTTGCGAATGTAAATTAGGAATAACATTGACTATTAACGCAGAAAAATCTTTACTTGCGCCAATTCCACTAACACAAATCACTAAATTTTCAGTGTCTGGATTGGGGAAGATTTTGGGCATTTGATAAATCATTTCATTAAATTGTCTATCAAAATATAACCATTGTTTGCAAAAAGGGCGATACATGCTTTTAATAATGCAAGCCTCATTAAAAACACCTAATTTATTGCGCTGCAAACTTTGTTTTGTACTTCTTGCCCAACTGATTTTTTCTGCATCAAAATCAATAAATTGCTCCACATCAGGACGTTCATTTTTAGGAATAGCGTGATAAGCCTCTACCTGTGAATTATAAAATGCAATTGTGCGTTGCATATTATTAGCTAGGTTAGATTTAGCAAAATTGTAAGCCCAAGTGTCTCGCCCTGTTGCAATTCCAAGCGAATAAGAGTTAAAAAACATTTTTTCCGCTTTATTTTTCTTATCTCCCAAAGAAATAAAAGTAGAAAAATCATCATTACGTTGGTTAATCCAATCATGAGATTCATTCGGTTTTATTAATTGCCAATTAATACCAGAAATATCTTTAAAAGCGGCAATCGTGTTTAATTTTTCTTCTCGACTTAAATAGTCGCCAATATCGTGATAAAACAATTCTCCATTGCCTTTTTTAGCAGGGTTTTTAATTAAAACAGTAATGGCAACGGGCGTACGACTGCCTTGCCCAAAAACATTGTCTTTTTCCATGCGTCGTTGCTCGCCAGAAGTGCGCGCATTTCCGCGCAAATTAAAGCAATAAATACTGCTAAATTCATCCGCTAAACATTTACGCAAGCCACTGGCTGCATTGCCATCAATAAATGAGCCATTGGTAACAAAAGCAATAATTCCCTTGTCTTTAACGCGATCCGAAGCCCAGCGAATGGCGCGAATATAAGCATCATAAAGGTTTCTAATAGATGTTGCATTTGAGAATTTAGCATAAGTTTCTGTGATGCGATTATCTAACGAAAAATAAGCCAAATTTTGATTATTATCATTTGCGCTGCTTTGCCCTGCGGAATAAGGCGGATTACCGATAATAATTTGAATGGGCGTGGCTTTTTGTTTCTCGACGCGCTCATTATTTTCAGGTAAAACTTGCACATCCACCCAATCGCGTTTTTCATACATCTGAAAAGTATCCGTTAAAACCATCCCATTAAACGGCAAATAATCGGATTGATTTAACTCATGAAAAGCCTCTTCAATATTCACCGCTGCAATATAATAAGCCAATAAAACAATTTCATTCGCGTGCAATTCCGTTTCATATTTACGCAATAAATTTTCTTTAGCAATCAAACCACTTTGCAATAAGCGCACAATAAACGTTCCCGTTCCCGAAAACGGATCAAGAATATGCACCCCTTCATCACCCAAACTTTTACCAAATTCACGCTGCAAAGCCACCGCAGCACTTTGCACAATAAAATCCACCACCTCCACAGGCGTATAAACAATACCTAAACGCTCAGACAGGCGCGGAAAAGCCGATTTAAAAAACTTATCATAAAGTTCAATAATCACTCTTTGCTTACCTGCGGAATTATCAATGCCGCTGGCGCGTTTTCTAACACTGTCATAAAACTTTTCTAAAGTTTTTCTTTCTTCTTCTAAAGTCTGTTCTTCTAAAATCGATAACATTTTCTGCATGGCTTGAGAAACGGGATTTTTTTGCGTAAATTCATAATTCTCAAATAAAGCATCAAAAACGGGTTTAGTAATTAAATGCTGCGCCAACATTTCAATGGCTTCATGCTGTTGAATACTGGGATTAATTTGTTGTTGCAACCCTGTTAGAAACTCAGAAAAAGCGACTTGATATATTCCCGACTTTAACAAATCATTTAAACGTTTAATATGTCGTTCAGCAATATCCGCAATATCCTTTGCCCAATCCTCCCAATAACGCCGTTCCCCACATTTTAAAACCAACTTAGCAAACAGGGCATTTTTCCAACTGGTGACATCAAAATTAATATCAAACTGAATTGAATTTGTGCCATAAGTTGCTGATTCTTCGGCGATTTCTTGACCAATGACATTAAAGGATAAATTATCAGGAATAGCGCGATTCAATTCAATTTTATTTATCATGGCTTGAAAGCGATCATCATGCGCCCGCAAAGCCTGCAAAACATCCCAAACCACCTTAAATGCTTCATTTTTATCCAGAGCTTCTTCAGGCGACATTTGCGACGGAATAACCACAGGCAAAATAACATAACCATATTTTTTATTAGGCGATTTACGCATCACGCGCCCGACCGATTGCACCACATCGATTTTAGAATTTCTTGGATTCAAAAAAATAACGGCATCTAATGCAGGCACATCTACGCCTTCAGACAAACAACGGGCATTCGATAAAATGCGACATTCCAAATTTTTAGGCTCATCTTTCAACCAGCGCAAATGAGAATTACGCGCAGCAATTCCCATTTTTCCATCCACATGTTTTGCGGCGCAAATTAAATCAATTACATCAGGATTATTTTGCTTATATTCTTGCACAACGGAAGCAAAATTTTTCACCATACTTTCAGAATCTTTAATGCGCCCCGCAAAAGCCACCGCACGGCGCATATAAGGCAAATCATCATCGTTATTTTCGCCGTGGAATTTTTTCGCCAAACCATTCCAAAAGCCAATAATTTTCGCTTTATCTTCAACGCTCAATTCACTGTTTAAATTCTGCTGGCCAAACTGTTTCACATAATCTTCTGGCACGGCCAAAACCAACACTTTATAATCCGATAATAAACCTTTTTCCACTGCCGTAGAAAAGCCTAATTTATGTAAATCTTCTCCATAAATCGCGGGATCATCCATAGAACATAAAATAGCGTCATTTTCTTCTGCTTTCTTCTTAGCCGTGTCAGTAAATAAGCGCGGAGTTGCGGTCATATAAAGGCGTTTTTTAGCCTGAATAAACTTATTTTCATGCACTTTAACAAAATGCGATTCATCATTTTTAGCCAGCGTTACGCCAGTGGTGCGATGGGCTTCATCACAAATGACCAAATCAAAAATCATTAACGTTTCTTTTTGCCACGCGCTTACCACATCAATAGATTGATACGTTGAGAAAATCACAAAAACGCACGAGAAGACAATGCACTTTTCTTAAAGCGTTCCATATAATTTTTAATTTTCTCAATATCTGTGGTGGCGGGAAAAGACAAATCAGTCACACGAATATCTTCTGCATCCAACTGACTGGCTTTCCCATCCGAACACACCGCGACAAAATGCAAATCTCGTTCAGACTCGGCCGTCCATTCGCGTAAACTTTGCGACAACAGCGCGATAGAAGGCACTAAAAACAAGACGATACCGTGATCAGGCAACATTTTTTCAGCGATTTTCAGAGAAGTAAAGGTTTTCCCCGTCCCACAGGCCATAATCAACTTACCGCGATCCGCGGATTGCAAGCCTTTCGCCACATCCTGAATAGCGGTTTCTTGATGCGGGCGCAGTGATTTTTTAACTAAAGCGCGTTGTCCAGTGACCTGATTTAAAAGCGCGTTCCAATCGACAGGCGAATTTTCTAAGTCACTGAAACCGATATATAAAACAGGAATATTTTGATTAGTAATTGCTGCTTTCGCGTGCAGACTCCAATTTTCAGTTGTGGCAACAATAATGCGTTGATTAAAATGATAAATTTCGCCATTAACAGTAAAAGACTGCCCTGAAGCAGTAAAAAACGAATCAATGCTTTTTTTCGTCAAAACGGTATCTTCAGCATAAAATTTACACTGAATCGCCCAAAATTCCCCCAAATCGCGTGTTTTTGCCACAATATCGATCCCCGTATCAACATTTTGCGGCCGATTTTCCCATTCCCGCCACAAAAACACATCACTGAATGAATATTGCGGATCGGTTAATAAATAATTTTTAATTAAAAGCTCAAAACGGCGACCTTTTTCAACAATAGAATCGCTATTTTTTTCAATAAAATCAATTGTTTCAATGAAGTTTGGCATGGTCGTTTAATGGGGGTAAAATTAAAATTCTGACACGCATTATCTCAGGATTTGCGTGGGGAAATTTCACAGTTTTGGACACCTGTTTGGGGAGATTTGGATTTGATCCAGTGCATGATAAAGTTATACTATATCAAAATTAAACGATTCATAACATTTTTTGTCTGAACCAGAATTTAAAGAATAAAAAACCTAAAACTTAACCTCAAAGGAATTTCCTCTTGTGAATACTTCTATTCCGGTCATTACCATTGACGGCCCGAGTGGCGTGGGCAAAGGGACAGTGACTTTACGTTTAGCCCAATATTTGGGTTGGCATCATCTGGACAGTGGCGCGATTTATCGCGTGCTGGCCTTGGCTGCGGCGCAACGGCAATTGACCGACCAACGCGCCGAAGCCATCACCCAATTAGCGGTAGAACTTCAAGTTGAATTTCAACCATTGCCCGATCTCAGTGGCACACGGGTATTATTAGATCAACAAGATGTCACACAACAACTGCGCACCGAAACCATCGCCCAATTCGCCTCACAATTGGCCGCCATCGCCAGTATTCGTAGCGCACTATTACAGCGACAACGCGATTGTCGTCGCCTACCGGGTTTAGTTGCGGATGGGCGTGATATGGGAACGGTTGTCTTTCCCGACGCGCCGCTGAAATTCTTTTTAACCGCTTCACCACAAGAACGCGCAAATAGACGTTATAAACAGTTGAAACAAAAAGGAATAGATGCTAACCTAGACAACCTTGTCAAAGAAATTGCTGCTCGCGATCAACGCGATTGTGAACGTCAAACTGCACCACTCACCCCCGCAGCCGACGCACAACGTATTGACACCACGACCCTTTCTATCGAAGCCGTGATGGCACAACTACTGACATCGGTATCGAAACACCTTTAACCGCTGTGTTGCTCTGCGTCACTCTCGCCAGACAATACGGTTTTATTTTCACTAACCCACTTTTCCCAAAAAAGTGGCTTCAACAAATAATGTACTTGAGCCAATTTTTACCTGATTGGTCTATCAAGTCAGGGGTTTGGAATGACTGAAAGCCTTAGCTTTGCTGAATTATTTGAACAAAGTTTATCCAGTAAAAACATGGTACCCGGCAGCATTGTGCGCGGGATCGTGGTTGACATCCGCGCCGATGTGGTGATTGTCGATGCAGGTCTGAAATCAGAAGGGGTTATCCCATTAGAGCAATTCCGCGATGACAACGGTCAATTAGAAGTCAGTGTCGGTGATGAAGTCGATGTGGCTTTAGATGCCGTAGAAGACGGTTGTCTTTCCCGACGCGCCGCTGAAATTCTTTTTAACCGCTTCACCACAAGAACGCGCAAATAGACGTTATAAACAGTTGAAACAAAAAGGAATAGATGCTAACCTAGACAACCTTGTCAAAGAAATTGCTGCTCGCGATCAACGCGATTGTGAACGTCAAACTGCACCACTCACCCCCGCAGCCGACGCACAACGTATTGACACCACGACCCTTTCTATCGAAGCCGTGATGGCACAACTACTGACATCGGTATCGAAACACCTTTAACCGCTGTGTTGCTCTGCGTCACTCTCGCCAGACAATACGGTTTTATTTTCACTAACCCACTTTTCCCAAAAAAGTGGCTTCAACAAATAATGTACTTGAGCCAATTTTTACCTGATTGGTCTATCAAGTCAGGGGTTTGGAATGACTGAAAGCCTTAGCTTTGCTGAATTATTTGAACAAAGTTTATTCAGTAAAAACATGGTACCCGGCAGCATTGTGCGCGGGATCGTGGTTGACATCCGCGCCGATGTGGTGATTGTCGATGCAGGTCTGAAATCAGAAGGGGTTATCCCATTAGAGCAATTCCGCGATGACAACGGTCAATTAGAAGTCAGTGTCGGTGATGAAGTCGATGTGGCTTTAGATGCCGTAGAAGACGGTTGCGGGGAGACTCGTTTATCCCGCGAAAAAGCCAAACAAGCCGCCGCATGGACTATTTTAGAACGCGCCTACGAAAACACCGATACCATCACCGGTATCATTACCGATAAAGTCAAGGGTGGCTTTACCGTCAATATGAATGACATCCGTGCATTTTTACCGGGGTCATTGGTGGATGTGCGTCCTGTTCGTGACACGACTTATTTGGAAGGCAAGCCCTTAGAATTCAAGGTGATCAAACTGGATCGCCGTCGTAACAACGTGGTGGTGTCTCGCCGCGCTGTGGTAGAAAAAGAAAACAGTCAAGAACGCGAAACCTTACTCGAATCCATGCAAGAAGGCATGGTTTTACGCGGTATTGTGAAGAATTTAACCGATTACGGCGCATTCGTCGATTTAGGCGGTGTGGATGGTCTGTTACACATCACCGATATGGCGTGGAAACGGGTCAAACACCCCAGCGAAGTGGTCAGCGTAGGCGACGAAATCGAAGTGAAAGTGTTGAAATTCGACCGTGAGCGCGTGCGGGTCTCTTTAGGCTTGAAACAATTGGGCGAAGACCCTTGGATCGAAATTTCTCGCCGCTACCCCGAAAAAACCCGCGTCATGGGCAAAGTCACCAATTTAGCTGATTATGGTTGCTTTGTGGAGATTCAAGAAGGTGTAGAAGGTTTGGTTCACGTCTCCGAAATGGATTGGACGAATAAGAACATTCACCCCTCTAAAGTCGTACAAGTTGGCGATGAAGTGGAAGTCATGGTGTTAGAAATCGACGAAGAACGCCGTCGTATTTCTTTAGGCATCAAACAATGTCATCCGAATCCGTGGGACGAATTCGCCGCCACGCATAACAAAGGTGACAAAGTGGTGGGCAATATCAAATCTATCACTGATTTTGGTATTTTCCTTGGTTTGGAAGGCGGCATTGATGGTTTAGTGCATTTATCTGATATTTCTTGGAATGTTCCCGGTGAAGAAGCCGTGCGCGCTTACAAGAAAGGCGACGAAATTGAAACGGTTGTATTAGCCGTTGATCCAGAGCGTGAGCGTATTTCTTTAGGCATTAAGCAACTGGATAAAGACCCCTTCTCCCAATTTGTGGCGGATCACGCGAAAGGCTCAGTAGTTAAAGGCACTGTAAAAGAAGTGGATGCCAAAGGTGCAGTGATTCATTTAGAAGAAGGGGTTGAAGGCTACTTGCGTGCTTCTGAGTTGGCACGGGATCGGGTAGAAGATGCGCGTGTCTTATTAAAAGAAGGTGAAGCCATCGAAGCCAAATTCACCGGCGTAGATCGCAAAAAACGCATCATTACCTTATCGGTCAAAGCCAAAGAAACCGACGAAGAATCCGCAGCCATGCACGACTACGGTCGCTCACAACCCGCCGCGGCCACCCTTGGCGATTTGATGAAAGAGCAAATGGAAAAAGGCAGTTAAGCCATTTTTCGACGTTTTCTACGTCTCTAAAAATAGCGCGTTGATGGATAGAGATAAAAATCTCTAGCTATTCAGCGCGTTACAAAAGCGCAATAGGATGCACGCTTTTTCCTCCCATAATAATACAGCTTATCGATTGGATTGGAACATGACCAAATCAGAATTAATAGAAGCCATTGCCGAAAAACAAAAGCAATTAGCACCAAAAGACATTGATCTGGCTGTCAAAACGCTGTTAGAACACATGGCACAGGCTTTGGCCAATGGTGAGCGTATAGAAATACGTGGTTTTGGCAGTTTCTCCCTACATTATCGCCCACCCCGTACAGGGCGTAATCCAAAAACAGGGGAAGCGGTGTCTCTGCCCGCAAAATACGTTCCCCATTTCAAACCCGGCAAAGAATTGCGCGACCGCGTCAATCCTGATTAATCCCATTAAACATTTTCTTGACAGTCTTGGTCTTAACACAGGGCAGAGTGCGGCGTTTTGTTGCCTCTGCCTGTTTTATTAGGCGAAATCACCGTAATTAGTGAAGGATCAATAACGTATGCGTTTTCAAAAAATAGGCCTATTGATACTGATTTCAGGTTGTTGGAGCGTTTTAGCTGGCACAGTGACCGCACAAACCACGCCACAGACGCTTGATTACATCGTGACGGTGGTCAATGAAGAAGTCATTACTCATAGCGAACTACAAGAACAATTGCGCAAAGCCCAAACCCGTCTGGAACAACAAGGGATTCGCATTCCACCAGATGCAGATTTAGAACGCCAAGTGCTGGAAAGTATGATCATGAATACTTTACAGTTACAATTGGCCACGCGCACCAATGTGGAAGTGGATGATTTAACGCTAAATGAGGCGTTACGTAATTTAGCTTCACAACAAAATATGACCCTAGATGAATTACGTGATAGCATAGAAAGCAGCGGTTTTAGCTATGCGAATTTTCGGGAAGACATTCGTGATGAATTACTCATCCGTCGGTTGCAACAACGACAAGTGGTGAGTCGTATTAATATTACTGATAAAGAAATCGACAATTTTTTAGTCAATCAAGTACAACAAGGTGCGATTGCTTCAGAATATCGTTTATTCCATATTCTCATTGCCACGCCAGAGGCGGCCTCGCCTGAAGTCATTGCCGCAAAAAAATCCCAAGCAGAAACCATTCTCAGCCAATTGCAACAAGGCGCAGATTTTCAAGAGATGGCGGTGCGGGTTTCTGATGGGCAACAGGCTTTAGAAGGGGGGGATTTAGGATGGCGCAGTGCGGCGCAATTGCCGAGTTTATTTTTAGAATCGGTGCTGTCTTTGTCTGTGGGAGAGGCGAGTCCGTTAATTCGCAACGCGGGCGGTTTTCACATCATTAAATTAGCCGATATGCGCGGCGGTAAACAACTGGTAACACAAACCAAAGCCCGTCATATCTTATTGAAAACCAATGAACTACTCTCAGATCGAGAGGCCGAACGCCAACTGTCCGCGCTTAAATACCGCTTAGAACAAGGAGAAGATTTTGCACAACTGGCACGCGCCACGTCTACCGATTTGGGATCGGCCGCAGAGGGAGGCGATTTAGGTTGGGTGACTCCGGGCGATATGGTGGCCGAGTTTGAAACGGTCATGGACAGTTTAGCCGAAGGGCAAATTAGCGATCCTTTCAAGAGTCGCTTTGGTTGGCATTTGGTTTTGGTTGAGCAACGCCGCGAACACGATAACACCGACCAAGCCCGCCGCACCGAAGCCGCCCGCCAAATTCGGGAACGCAAAATTGAAGAAGAATTAAATACGTGGATGCGCCAATTACGCGACGAGGCTTATGTTGAATATCGCTTAAAAAATGAGTCGCAGTAAGAAAATAGTTTGTCTGAATCAGAATTAAGAGAATTAACAGACTAATGACTGTTTATTACTATAAATTCTGATTCAGATTTTCTATTTAAAAGCTCAAAGTACTATTGTCTTCAAAAACAATTTTTCGCACCACTAATTCTGCGGCAATTTCATCATTTTTTAACGCCAACATTTGATGTCTTTGTCCCAACAATCGACCGTTACGTTGTGTGCCTTCATCGGTGATTTGGGACTGTGCGGCGATGCGCAAATGTTCTGTCACTGCAATGCCATATAAATGTCCACCTAATAAATTTCTAAAATTCACTCTGGCATCAATGTCTTTAATCGCTTTATCATAACCATTATTTAACACCAAATCTAAGGCATAATAAGTGTTAAATTTAATTTTCACTTCTCGAAATTGCCAGCTTTCTAATGTGACTAACGGAGAACTCGCCATGACATCGGGAGAAGATAGTACCGAGGGGGAAATGGGGTTGTGGTGCAATTGCGTTTCCACTTGCTGCACGCTTTGTTTTAACTCGTTGACAATCTGCTCTAAATGCAACACTCTTGTTTCTAACGCCTTGAAAGCGTCTGCATCAATGACCGGAGTCATTGACTCTTCAGCCCACAGCGGCAGCGTCAAACCACTGCACAAGAGAATCGTAGCGATTTTATGATATAACATGGGTCTTTAATCCTCAGTGGATGTTTTGGCGTGTTGACTGTTTGCGTCGGCACATGAAAACATAAAAAAGCGACACAGCCAACACGTAAACCCAATTTATAGGCGATTATAGCCATTTAAAGCGGCCACACGATAAGCCTCTGCCATCGTGGGATAATTAAATGTGGTGTTAATAAAATACATTAAATTATTGGCATCTCCTTTTTGTGCCATAATCGCCTGACCAATGTGGATAATTTCCGCCGATTCACTGCCAAAACAGTGAATGCCTAAAATCTCTAGGGTTTCACGGTGAAATAATATTTTCAACATGCCCACCGTTTGCCCCGTAATTTGCGCCCGTGCCAAACTCTTGAAAAACGCATGACCCACTTCATAAGGAATTTTGCTTTCGGTTAATTCTCGTTCGGTGCGCCCCACAGAACTGATTTCTGGGCTGGTATAAATCCCTGTGGGGATGTCTTCGATCAAACGGTGATCACATTGTCCCGTGACAAAATGCGTGGCCGCAAAACGGCCTTGATCGTAAGCCGCACTGGCTAAACTCGGATAACCCACAATATCGCCCACCGCATAAATGTGAGGGACACTGGTTTGATAATTGGCATTGACTTCCAATTGACCGCGGCGGTTAATCGCAATGCCAATTTGTTCTAATCCCATGTCGCGTGAATTTCCCGACCGTCCGTTGGCAAAAAGTAGCACATCGCTTTTAATTTGTTTACCCGATTTCATGTGTAAAATAACACAATCGTCTAATGGCTCTACGGCGGCATATTCTTCGTTGTGGCGAATTAAAATGCCCTGATCGCGTAGGTGATAAGACAATGCGTCAATAATTTCATCGTCCAAAAACGCCAATAATTTATCACGGGTGTTGATTAAATTGACTTTGACATCGAAACCGCGAAAAAAGGACGCATATTCACATCCAATCACCCCCGCGCCATAGATGGTTATACAGTAAGGCGTGTGGTCAAGTTGTAGAATGGTGTCACTGTCGTGAATGCGGGGATGGGTAAAATCGATGTCTTTGGGACGGTAGGGACTTGACCCGGAAGCCACAATAAATGCTTCTGCATGATAACGTTTACGTGGCGCGTTGTCGGATAAAACTTCAACCGTGTGCGGATCAATAAAGCGGGCATGTCCATGTAAAACATCAACATTATTCCGATCATAAAATGATTGGCGCATTTTGACTTGTTTATTAATCACACTTTCGGCCGATTTTAACAGTTGGGGATAACTGATGTTGAGTCCCTGAATGAGATGTTCAAACATGGGATAATTTCTAAAATCGACTAAACGCTGTACGGCATGACGAAGTGCTTTACTGGGAATTGTTCCCCAATGGCTGCATCCGCCGCCGACTTTCATGTATTTTTCGACAATGGCGACACGTTTACCTGCTTTAACGGCTTTCATGGCAGCCCCTTCGCCGCCAGGCCCACTGCCAATGACAATCATATCGTATTCGTTTGCCACCATAAGTTACCTTTCGTTGTTGGTTGTGAATGGGTGTTTAGGGGGTTATTGTAACTGATTTTATGAACAGGATAAGATTTGTTTATTATGAAAAAAACGCGGCACACGATGCCATCACTTGCCCATAGATTGTTTAAATAGAGGTTTGCAACGAGATGAGTAAACGCCCCAAGATTTTAGTGGTTGATGACGATGCCAGTGTGCGACATGCGCTGGCCGAGACACTCAAGCTAAATCAGTATGATATTAGGCTGCTGGAGCAGGGACAAACGGTGTTGGAAGAGTTGGCTGAGACCAGTGTGGATTTAATTATTTTGGATGTGATGTTGCCGGATGTGGATGGTTTTGCGTTATGCCAGCACATCAAAGCCAATCCTCATTATCAACATATCCCATTGATTTTAATCACATCAATGGACAGTAAAGTGGCTTTGGCCAACGGCGTAGCCGCGGGCGCGGACGATTTTTTACATAAACCCATTCATGCAGTGGAATTGTTGGCACGTGTCCAATCGATGTTACGCATCAAACGACAATATGATGAATTAGAAGCCACCTTAAAAATGCGCGAAGAATTGTCTAATATGATCGTGCATGATATGTCTAGCCCGGTGATTTCGATTTTATTACACGCCACATTAATGGAAGAAAAGGTGTCTGATCCTGAAGTGATTAAGCATTTACAAATGATTAAAGCGGGGGCTGATCGTTTGGATTCTTTTGTGAATGATCTGTTAATGGCTGCGAAAATGGAACAAAGTAAGTTTTTATTAAATACGGCTTTAACAGATATTAATCAATTGGCAGTAGATGCGCAAAAGCATTTTAATATTATCGCGCAATCGCGGGGTATTGTTTTGCAATTTGATCTGCCTGATCCGCCGATTGAAGCGATGATTGATAGTAATTTATTTCGCCGAGTGATTGGGAATTTATTAGCCAATGCGTTGCAATATTCGCCTTCAGCCACCACGGTGATCTTACGTTTAACGCCGTTGTCTTATGCCGAATCGGGGACGCATTTTCGTCTCAGTGTGATTGATGAGGGGCCGGGGATTCCAGAGGCGTATCGTGAGCGCATTTTTGAGAAGTTTGAAGTGGTTGATTTAAAACGCAAAGGCGTGCCACAAATTGGATTAGGCTTAACTTTTTGTAAAATGGTGGTGAATGCCCACAATGGCAAAATTTTCGTTAAACCCAATGCCAATCAAGGATCGCATTTTGTGGTTGAGATTTAAAAAATGTCCTATTTGACGCGAATTTATCATCATTCACGGTTATTACTTATTTTATTTTTCATTTGGTTTATCCTCAGCGAAGGCAAAACGGACACAGCGGCGTTATTATTTGGTGCGGTGAGTGTGGGGATAAGCTATTGGTTTTATTTACATTTACCGCAAAATCGACGTTTTTCAGTGAGTTTTTGGGGATTATTACTGTTTTTAGGCTATTTTTTCAAAGCTTCATTACAGGGCAGTTGGGATGTGGCGCGGAGAGCTTTTCATCCTGATTTACCGATTAGTCCGGGCTGGTGCCGTTACCAACCCGGTTTGGCTGATGGGATGCCGCGCTGGCTATTTATGAACGTGATCAGCTTGCTACCGGGAACATTGAGTGCGGATTATGATGAGCGCAATAATGTGTTGTTTGTCCACGTGCTGACGCAACACCATCACAGTGAACAAGAATTGCATCTTTTAGAACAGTATCTTCTCAAAGCCTTTCCCGATGCGCATCAACAGGAGAAAATGTAAAAAATGACCATTTTCTTTGGATTAATGATTGCTTTGCTGTTATTAACCATAATTGCAGGTTTAGCGCGGGTGATTCAGGGACCGACGTTAGCGGATCGCTTGTTGGCAGTGTTACTTTTTGGAACGACCACGTGTGCGGTGTTGTTATTGTTGGCTGAAGTGTTGAATTTGCGGGCGTTGCGCGATGTGGCGTTGGTATTCGCTTTATTGGCGGTGGTGGCTTCGGCGGCATTTGCGCGGTTTTATCGTGTGGAGATGCCTGATGATCATTGATGGATTGGTGGTGTTAAGCTTATTGATTGGCTGTGTTTTTTTTATTGCCGGCACGGTGGGCGTGCTGCGAATGCCTGATGTCTATAGTCGTTTACATGCCTTAACTAAAGCCGATAATGCGGGTTTAGGCTTTGTTATTTTAGGGCTGGCATTACACAATCAAAGCGGAATATTAGCCTTGAAATTAGGGTTAATTTGGCTGTTAGTTTTACTTGCCAGTTCTGTGGCATGCCATTTGGTGGCGCGTACTGCGTTGCAGCGGGAGGCGCATTTGTCAAAACGCTAATCGGTCGGATTGAACCGAATCAATAATAATCCAAATCAAAGGAAACAATAATGTCAGAAACCGTTGTCACTTTTGAGCGTTTTAATCAGCAATTAAAGGCAAAAAATAATCCTCATTTATTTGATTTAACGGCATTGCCTCCATTAAGTTTATACGTTCACATTCCTTGGTGTGTGCGAAAATGTCCTTATTGTGATTTTAATTCGCATGAAATTCGAGATTCAGTGCCAGAACGAGATTATTTAAATGCGTTATTTGCGGATTTAGAACAGGAATTGCCGCATATTTGGGGTAGAAAAGTCATTAGTGTTTTTATTGGTGGGGGAACACCCAGTGTTTTGTCGCCTGAAATTATTAATGAATTGATCACAGGATTGCGCAGCCGATTGGCAATTATTCCCCAAGCAGAAATTACTTTAGAAGCTAACCCCGGTACAGTGGATAATGCACGTTTTAAGGGCTATTTAGAAGCAGGCATTAATCGCTTGTCATTAGGAATTCAAAGTTTTAATGATGATTTTTTACAATCTTTAGGTAGAATTCATGGCAGAGAAGAAGCGATTAAAGCGATTGAAATGGTGACATTATCTGGATTTAAGAATTTTAATATTGATTTAATGTTTGGATTGCCTGCACAAACTGAAAAACAGGCTTTAGATGATTTAAAAATAGCTTTAGCCTATCAACCGCCGCATTTATCTTGGTATCAATTAACCATTGAACCTAATACGTTATTTCATCGTCGGCCGCCACCGTTATTACCTGAAGATGATGATTTGTGGACTATTCAAACCATTGGGCAAAGTTATTTAAAAGAATCAGGTTATTTACACTATGAAGTTTCTGCTTATGCCAAGCCGAATCAACGCTGCCGTCATAATGTAAATTATTGGCAATTTGGCGATTATATTGGAATTGGTGCGGGGGCGCATGGAAAAATTAGCAATGCGCAATTAGGGCGCATTATTCGTTATAGCAAACAACGCCATCCACAACGTTATTTAGCCACCGCTTCTACGGCTCAAGTTCGCGTAGATGAACGTGAATTGACGCATAAAGAGGTGTGTTTAGAATTTATGTTAAATGCGCTCCGTTTGCACGATGGTTTTACGAAAAGTCAATTTATGGCTTATACGGGTGTTGCCTTTGATAAAGTAGAGCCTGCATTGGGAGAAGCAATGGCAAAAGAATGGTTAGAACGAATTGGCGATCATTATTTTCCTTCGGAAACAGGGCGATTGTTTTTAAATGATTTGTTAGCTTTATTTCTCTGAAAGTATAGAGCAAAAACATGTGCAGTATGAAAAATTTATTTTATCTAATTATTTTATTATTTGTGATGGCGGTTTTATATATTCTATTCGATCTTGATTTTGTTAAATTGGGATTTACGCTTAGAATTAATCCTATAGAAACTATTTCGACTCGTTGGAAAGAAGTATTTGGTATTGTGATGATGGTTTTTTCTTTTGTGAAGAATTTATTTATGGCTATTTTTGAATTTTTAGCTCCTTTATTTAAAGAATTAACCGCCCCTCGTTGAAAATTTTTTGCCGCTCTTTTTTGAAAATACATTATTGGTTGTAAGGGCTTAAATTGAGAATTGCTGTCTCTACACGATTCAGGATATACTTCAACCTTTAAGACGGTTGTCACCTGACTGTCATCAAACGCAACGTGTTATAGAGACCGCTTCACTCCGCATGACCCGCAAAAAAATCACGCAAAGTAGCCAGCGTTGGTGTCAAGAACACCGCAATGATCCCTACGTCAAACAAGCCCAACAGGCCGGTTATCGCTCTCGTGCAGTCTACAAACTGGCACAAATTCATCAACAGGATGCTTTATTTCGACCCAAAATGACCGTGGTTGACTTAGGCGCGGCACCCGGTGGCTGGTCACAATGGGTGAAACAACAATTTCAATCCATTCGCGTTTTTGCCCTTGACATACTGCCAATGGATCCTTTACCAGAAGTCACTTTTATCCAAGGGGATTTTCGGGAAGATGTCGTATTAAATGAATTATTAACCGCTTTAGGAGAGGAAAAAGCCCACCTTGTAATGTCTGACATGGCACCCAATATCACAGGAAACAAATCAGTCGATCAACCTCGTGCCATGTTATTGGCTGAGTTGGCGAGAGATTTTGCACTTTCCGTACTCGCGCCCGGTGGACACTTCTTGAGTAAGGTATTTCAAGGCGAAGGCTTTGATGCCTATGTCAAGAGTTTGCGATTGCACTTTAAACAAGTGAACATTCGTAAACCCGACGCATCACGGGCGCGGTCGGCTGAAATGTACGTGTTAGCCAAACACTATCGATCTGACACTGCACTACCCCGATCCCCATCTATCCCATAACTGACGAATGCCAAAGGCGTTTTTCACTGCACTTGCAGCGTTTTTTATCTTGAGAGGCATCAATCACCATGAATGACATGGCAAAAAATCTTTTACTCTGGGTTGTTATCGCCCTCGTCTTAATGATGGTATTTAACAACTTCGGCCCACGCCAACCTAATACGCAATCTATGCAGTATTCAGAATTTATTCAGGCTGTACAAGCAGGACAAGTTGAGCGGGTTGTTATTGAAGGACGCACCATCAAAGGAAGCAAACAAGACGGCACTCCTTTCATCACCTATAATCCCGGCGATAATGGTTTAATCGGCGACTTATTGGCCAATAAAGTCGCCATCGAATCTAATCCACCCGAACAACAATCATTACTCATGCAGATTTTTATCTCCTGGTTCCCGATGTTGTTATTGTTTGGTTTACTGGTGTTTTTCATGCGACAAATGCAAGGCGGTGGCGGCCGCGGCGCGTTATCATTTGGTAAAAGTCGGGCGCGCATGATCGAAGAAGATCAAGTTAAAGTCACCTTTGCCGACGTGGCAGGCGCAGATGAAGCCAAAGAAGAAGTGACTGAATTGGTAGAATTTCTCCGCGATCCCGGTAAATTCCAAAATTTAGGCGGTAAAATTCCCCGCGGTGTACTGATGGTGGGATCACCCGGTACCGGTAAAACACTGTTGGCACGCGCCATTGCCGGCGAGGCCAAAGTGCCATTTTTTACCATTTCAGGCTCAGATTTCGTAGAAATGTTTGTGGGTGTAGGTGCATCACGGGTGCGTGATATGTTTGAACAAGCGAAAAAACACTCACCTTGTATTATTTTCATTGACGAAATCGATGCGGTAGGACGGCATCGTGGTGCGGGCTTAGGTGGCGGCCATGATGAACGCGAACAAACCCTAAACCAATTATTGGTAGAAATGGACGGCTTTGAAGGCAATGAAGGCGTAATTGTCATTGCGGCGACTAACCGTCCAGACGTATTAGACCCTGCCTTATTGCGTCCGGGACGTTTTGATCGTCAAGTGGTGGTGCCGTTGCCTGACATTCGCGGACGTGAGCAAATTTTAAAAGTTCACATGCGTAAAGTGCCGATTGCTGACGATGTCAATCCCACGGTGATTGCACGTGGTACACCGGGCTTTTCGGGTGCAGATTTAGCCAATTTGGTGAATGAAGCCGCTTTATTTGCCGCACGTGAAAACAAACGCTTAGTTGACATGAGCGATTTTGAACGTGCCAAAGACAAGGTGTTAATGGGGGCAGAACGTAAATCAATGGTGATGAGCGAAGATGAGAAAAAACTCACCGCTTATCATGAAGCGGGTCATGCGATTGTAGGGCGTTGTGTTCCTGCGCACGATCCTGTTTACAAAGTCACGATTATTCCGCGGGGTCGAGCTTTGGGAGTGACGATGTTTTTACCCGAACAAGATCGTTACAGCAGCAGCAAAGAGCGTTTAGAAAGCCAAATTTCCAGCTTATTTGGGGGACGTTTAGCTGAAGAAATCGTTTTTGGCCCAGAACACATCACCACTGGCGCAAGTAACGACATTAAACGCGCTACGGAATTGGCGCGCAATATGGTAACACAATGGGGCATGTCCGAACGTTTAGGCCCGCTGAGTTATGGTGAAGAGAATGGCGAAGTGTTCTTAGGTCACAGCGTCACACAACACAAAATGATGTCTGATGAAACAGCACATCTCATTGATGAAGAAATCCGCTCGGTGATTGATCGTAATTATTTGCGTTCTGAACGAATTTTGAAAGAAAACATCAAAATTCTGCACTTAATGGCAGAGGCATTGATCAAATACGAGACCATTGACGCGGATCAAATTGAAGACTTGATGACCGGTAAAGAACCCCGTCCTCCCAAAGATTGGGATGAAACTCGCGGCGGTGGACACGGCGGTCATGCCGAAAAAGACAATGTTGACGTGCTTGATTTGAAAAAATCCAAACGCTCTGGTGACGGTGGCATCGGCGATCCAGCCAGCCAACATTGATCTGTGATCTGTTTTGTGAATCACGCAATAAAAAACCCCGGTGTCAATCGGGGTTTTTTATTAACGTATGATCTTATTAATGCCCTAAGCCAACAATCACCTCCCATTCTCCCGCCGTCATAGGCGTAATAGACAAGCGATTGCCACGTTTTAAAACTAGCAAATCCGTCAAAGCAGGATGCTGTCGCAATTCGTCTAAGGTCACAAAATGCCTAAATTTTTCCACAAAAGCCACATCCACCGCATACCAACGAGGATTTTCTGGCTGGCTTTTGGGATCGTAATAACGGTGCTTAGGGTCAAATGCGGTGGGATCAGGATAGGCTGTCCGCACCACTTTGGCGCGCCCTGCAACGCCCGCAGGACGGGCATTAGAATGGTAAAATAAAACCTCATCATTCACGTGCATCTGATCGCGCAAAAAATTGCGGGCTTGATAATTTCTCACGCCATCCCAAATCGCCGTTTGCACTCGCTGTAAATCGTCAATACCAAAAACATCAGGTTCTGATTTCATCAACCAATAAGCCATTTTCTTACTGCCATTTTAATTTTATTAGAGACAAGAAAATGGGGATAATACCGCACATCGATATTATCCCCAATTCGCACCAAAACCCATCAATTAAAACAATTATAAACCTGTTTTAATCTTCGTCCAAACCCGTGTAATCACGCGGTCGATTTTAGGTGGCATTACCGCTAAAGTAAAGAGTTTATCCATCACTTCATCAGAAGGATAAACATTAGGGTCTTGACGAATGGCTTCATCCACTAATTCTTTTGAAGATAAATTGCCATTGGCATAAGAAACATAATTAGATACTTCAGCAATCACTTCAGGGCGCATTAAGTAATTAATAAATGTATGCGCGGCTTCAACATTTTTCGCATCTTTAGGAATGGCCAACATATCAAACCAAACCACAGTTCCCTCTTTGGGTAAACTGTAAGCGACTTCAACACCTTTGCCCGCTTCAGCCGCACGAGTGGCCGCCTGCAAAATATCACCTGACCATCCCAAAGCCACACAAATATCTCCATTGGCTAAGTCATTGATATATTGAGAAGAATGGAAATAAGTGATATTTGGACGCGCCGCCGCCAACAAAGGCGCAGCGTGTTCAGTATAATCCGCTTCATTCAAGCTGTTGGGATCATGTCCCAAGTAATGCAACGCAATCGGCAATACTTCAGACTGCGCGTCCAAAGCAGAAATACCACAATCTTTTAATTTGGCCATATTTTCTGGTTTAAAAAATAAATCCCAGCTATTAACAGGCGCATCTTCACCCAAGCGGGCTTTTACCGCTTTTACGTTGTAACCTAAACCCGTTGTCCCCCAAAGATAAGGCACTGCGTGGGCGTTCTCTGGATCAACCCGTTGCAATTTACGCATTAACCCTTCATCTAAGTGATGATAATTGGTTAATTTGCTTTTATCTAAGGGCATAAAAATGCCGGCTTTAATTTGGCGGCCGAGAAAAGAGGCAGAAGGAACGACCACATCAAATCCAGTGTTTCCTGCCAATAATTTGGCTTCCAATAATTCGTTGCTGTCGAACACATCATAAACCACTTTGATGCCCGTCTCTTTTTCAAAATTAGCGACGGTTTCTGGAGCGATATAATCACTCCAATTATAGACATGCAACACATTTTCTTGTGCATACCCATTGGCTGTAAAACATAGTCCGAGTAATGCCGCACATAAGCCAGATGAAAAGGAACGCATTAGGGTTATTTCCTCATGTTAAATTAACGTTAAAAGACAGGATTTACTCCATTCTCTATATTGCAAAGTTTAGCGAATATCCCAATTTAGGCCACCCGTTAATAGTAACGATCTACTGGGGCTTCAATGGCCGCTGCTCATTTTTTTTGCAAGTGGTTAAAACGCACGGGGCATTTTATAATACAATTAATTGAGACGTATGAAGTGATAAGAATGTTTAAACTATTTTTTTATTTTTTATTAGGGGTGATTTCGATTATTTTTTTAACGGCTTGTCAACGCGATTCTAATGCGCCTGATACGTCTAAACGTGCGGCTTCTCGTACGGCAACGGTGCCTGTGATTTTACAGATTCCCTTGTGGAAAAATGAGCGTATTCGTGTTGAAACCATTGCCACTGCCTATGCTCAAAAAACAGCCACATTATATCCAAAACAAAATGGAGAAATTACCGCTATTTATTTTCGTACGGGCGAATGGGTAAAAGCAGGACAAATTTTATTACAATTAGATGATAAAAATGAAAAAATTGCCTTAGAATTAGCTCATGTTCAAGCCACCGATGCCGAGCGGCTTTTTAAACGCTACCAACGCGCTGAGGGAACGCAAACTTTTGCGCCTGCCGTCGTGGATGAAGCCCGCACGGCAATGCAATTGCGTCAAATTCAATTAAAAGCCGCTCAATTAGCCGTAGAAGAACGTCAAATTATCGCACCATTTTCGGGTTATATTGGTTTTAGTTCGTTAAATATTGGCGATAGAGTCAGTCCAAATACGGCGATTGCTTCATTAGACGATAGAAAAAAATTAAATATTCGTTTTAGCCTTCCTGAATCGTTTGCTATTCATCTTCAATTAGGACAAAACATTACACTTTTTTCATGGCGAGATAACGCACCTATTCAAGCAGAAATTAGTGAAATCGATAGCCAAATTGATAGCCGCACCCGTCATTTATTAATTCAAGCGCAATTTGACAACGAACCCGATCATTATCGGCCGGGCATGAGTTTCCGCATTCAAGCCGAATTTTACGGCAAAACTTACCCCGCAGTGCCTGAAATGGCAGTGCAATGGGGAGGGGATGGCGCGTATATTTGGGTGGTGCAAGAAGCGCAGGTGCAACAACTGCCTATTTCCATTGTGCAGCGTTTGGAAGGGGAATTGTTAATTGACGCAGCTTTAACGCCAGAAATGCCGATCATTATCGAAGGTGTGCAGCGGGTGCGTAAAGGGGCGCAAATTGAATCATTCGATCCGATTTTGTTTGTTGAAAACGCTAAAAATATGCCAACGATTCCGTTAAAATTACAATAAATTTTCAGATATGAACTTATTTAATTCTACTCATCAAGATTTACCCTCATTAAGTATTCGTCGCCCAATTCTTATTATCGTTATTAATTTGCTGATTGTTTTGGCAGGAATTGCTGCTATTTTAAATGTAGAAGTACGGGAATTACCGAATGTGGATCGCCCGATTATTACCGTGCGTGCAAATTATCCGGGGGCTTCGCCAGAAACAATGGATGCAGAAGTCACGAGTTTATTAGAAGGCGCGGTGGCGCGGGTGTCTGGGGTTAAATCGATTCGCCCGTCTAGCGAAGAAAATAACATGCGAATGCAAATTGAATTTTCTCCGTCGGTGGATTTAGATCAAGCGGCTGCGGACGTGCGTGAGGCGATCAGTCGGGTGCAGCGGCGTTTGCCAGAGGATGTGGAGCAATTAACTGTCATTAAGGCGGATGCGGATGCCAATCCTATTATTCGTTTAGCGGCTTCTAGCACGCAATTTAATGACAGTGAATTAACTCGTTTTTTAGAACAAAGTGTGGTGCCAGATTTAATTTCTGTTATGGGCGTGGCTGATGTGACTTTATTTGGTACACGTCAGCAACTTTTACGGGTAGCAATTGATCCCATTCGTTTAAATAGTTTTGGTCTCTCTATTTCCGATGTGATTAATGTATTAAAAACAGCACCATTAGATGTTCCAGCGGGCAGTTTTCGTTCTAATGATCAAGAATTATTAGTGCGTGCAGATGCGTCAGCCATTAGCGAAATAGATATTGCTCATTTACAGATTAATCACGATGTAAAAATAGGCGATATTGCGCGGGTTATTTTTGCGCCTGCGGATGCGACTTCTTATGTGCGTTTTAATGGAGATAATGTGATTGGTTTAGGGATTATTCGCCAAGCCCATTCTAATACCATTTTGATTTCTAATGAAGTGCAAAAAGTGGTTGACAAATTAAATCAACGTTTCGATCATTTAACATTGAGCATAACTTCTGATGAAGCCAAATTTATTCGTGATTCGGTGCGCGAAGTTTTAATGACTTTATTGTTAAGTGTTTTAATTGTGATTTTAACCCTATGGTTATTTATGGGGCGTTTTACTGTTACCTTGATTCCAAGTATCACCATTCCTATTGCATTAATTGGCACTATTGCGGCGATTTGGTTATTTGGATTTTCGCTGAATATTTTAACGTTATTAGCTCTGGTATTAGCGACAGGATTAGTGGTGGACGATGCCATTGTGGTATTAGAAAATATTCAACGCCATCGCGCTCAGGGTTTAGGTACGCGAGCGGCGGCGGTTTTAGCCACGCGCCAAGTTTTTTTTGCCGTTGTTGCCACCACGGCGGTCTTAATTTCCGTTTTTATTCCTATCGCTTTTTTGCCCAGTACCGCAGGGCGATTATTTCGAGAATTTGGCTTAGTATTAGCGGTGGCGGTGGGGTTATCTTCATTTGTGGCCTTATCTTTAGTTCCTGCTTTAGCGGCGCGTTTACCTAAAGAACCTGATCAACATTATAAAGGACGTTTATTATTAATTTTTTTAGGAGAAAAATTAGCCTTATTTTATCAATGGACATTAAAGTTTATTTTATCCGCTTGGTGGTTAGCGATAATTTTGGCTTTATTAGCGGTTTGGGGGGCGTGGCAATTATCAGGACAATTAAAACAAGAATTATTACCCAGCGAAGATCGCGGCATTCTTTACGTCTCCGCCACGGGGCCAGATGGCGTGGGCTTAGGCTATACCGAACGCCAAGTGGATTATATTGAAGCGGTATTGCAACCTTTATTAGATTCGGGAGAAATAAGCGCGTTATTTACCATTGTGGGGCGTTTTGATTTAAATCGAGCGCACATTACTGCGCCTTTAGCCGATTGGGAATTGCGCGGCCGTTCTCAACAAGACATGATTAATACATTACGCCCTATATTATTGCAAATTCCAGGAGCAAGAATAGGTGTTTTTGGCACGAATAGCTTAAATTTACGCGGCACAGGCGGCGGAATTGAAATGGCTTTATTAGGCAATAATTACCCTTATTTATATGAAGTCACTAAGCAATTTACTCAGACCATCGAAAGCGAATTGCCTTATTTATCACAACCCGATATTTCTTACCAACCCACACAACCACAATTATCAATTAAAATTAATCGCCAACGGGCTGAAGATTTAGGCATTCATTTAAATGAATTATCCACCACTTTACGGTCTATGATTAGTGGCTATAATTTGTTAGATTTAAATGTAGGGGATCAGGCGATTCCTTTATTTATTGAATCGATGACTGGACGCATTCGTGATCCCAGTGATTTAATGAATTTACAGCTTAAAAATAAAAATGATCAATTGATTCCTTTATCCAGTTTAATTGAATTGGTAGAAGAAGGCATTGCGGCGGAATTAGATCGACATGCACAACGACGTGCTATTGAAGTGAGCTTGGAATTAGCCCCAACTCATGCCATGCAAACCGCTATTAATGATTTACAACAATTAGCGGCTAAAACATTACCTGATGATGTCAGTTTAATTTTCTTAGGCGAAGCGGCGACTTTAGAAGAAACTTCTTATGAGATTTTTATTACTTATGGCATTGCGTTATTAGTGGTTTTTTTAGTGTTAGCGGCGCAATTTGAAAATATCACCAGTGCGATTATTGTCAGTTTAACAATTCCTTTTGGTGTGGCGGCGGCGATTTATGCGTTATTTTTAACGGACACTTCGATTAATATTTATTCGCAAATTGGTCTGGTGATGCTCATTGGATTAATGGCTAAAAATGGTATTTTATTGGTAGAATTTGCCGATCAATTACGGGATCGCGGAGAAACGGTTTATCAAGCCGTGATGACATCAGCGCGGGTGCGTTTACGTCCCATTGTGATGACGTTATTATCCACCGTGATTGGGGGTTTGCCTTTGATTTTAAGCACGGGAGCGGGTGCAGAAGCGCGTATGGCAATGGGTTGGGTGATTTTTGGTGGATTGGGATTGGCGGCTGTTTTTACGCTGTATTTAACGCCTGTTTTTTACTTAGGATTGGCGCGTTTAAGCCCGCCCAGAGCCACAGAAATGCAACGTCTAACTGATGAATTAATCGCAGCGGAATTGAATCAGAAAAAAATGGATGAGTAAAATAAGAAAAGTTCAGAAGGGAAATTTAAAGAGAGGTCAACATGGTGGGCCGTGTAGGATTTGAACCTACGACCAATGGATTAAAAGTCCACTGCTCTACCGCTGAGCTAACGGCCCATGTCGTAAAGAAGTTGTCTATTATACTGAGCTTATCGAAAAAAGCAAGTATTTTTGAAAAAATTTTTACGGCATCTGTGAGAAATCCGAAATACTAAAGAGAGATTTCCTATTGGGTGTCTGTCTGAATCAGAAGCGACAGCCTTAGCGTGAGAAGATTCTATCATTTTCTCACTTCTGATTCAGACCGCATTTGGCTAACTTTCTTCAAATTGCCCAAAACGCATAAAACGCTGATAACGTTGTTCTAATAACTCATGAATAGGGCGAGTTTTTAATTCGTTTAAGGCTTCGCGTAACATATTGCTTAAATGGTTGGACATTAAATCCACATTACGATGCGCTCCGCCCAACGGTTCTGGCACAATCATGTCAATTAAATCCAATTCTTTTAACCGTTGTGAAGTCATATTCATGGCTTCGGCCGCTTCTGGTGCTTTACTGGCACTTTTCCACAAAATAGACGCGCAACCCTCTGGCGAAATCACCGAATAAGTGCTGTATTCAAGCATCATTATCCGATCACCCATGCCAATCGCCAACGCGCCACCCGATCCGCCTTCGCCGATAATCGTTGTGATAATGGGCGTTTTCAGGCTGGCCATTTCGTATAAATTACGCGCAATCGCCTCACTTTGTCCGCGTTCTTCGGCATCCACGCCGGGATAGGCACCGGGCGTGTCGATAAACGTCAACACAGGAACATGGAAACGTTCAGCCAATTTCATTAAACGCAAGGCTTTACGATAGCCTTCTGGTTTGGGCATTCCGAAATTACGCACCAATTTCTCTTTAGTATCACGTCCTTTTTGCTGGCCAATCACCATCACTGGTTGACCTTCAAAACGCGCCAATCCCCCCATCATCGCCCGATCATCACCGAAAGCACGGTCGCCATGCAACTCTTCAAATTCCGTAAAAATACGCTCAATATAATCTAATAAATAAGGGCGTTGCGGATGGCGTGCTAATTGAGAAATTTGCCACGCTGATAACGAGCTAAAAATACTGCGCGTTAATTCTTCACTTTTAAGACGCAATTGTGCCAATTCATTGCTAATATTAATATTGGCATTACTGACATAACGCAACTCTTCAATTTTCGCTTCTAATTCAGCAATAGGCTGTTCAAAATCTAAAAAATTAAGATTCATTAAGGATTCCTTTACGGTTTCGCTTCCAATCGTACATGAGCGGGCGGACGGTCAAACAAAGCGGCTTCGGCTTCTAAGGTTTCAGTGACGACTTGCTGCATTTCCAAATCGCGTTTACGTTCCATACGCAACATGATCCAACCCGCGATAAATACGCCCAAAAACATCACTAAAATAATAATACTCGCCAACGCATTGATTTTAGGACTAACTCCCAATCTCACGCTGGAATAAACCACCATCGGTAAAGTCGTAGAACCAGGACCAGAAACGAAACTCGCCACCACCAAATCATCTAACGACAACGTAAAAGCCAACAACCACCCCGACAATAAAGCCGGCGCAATGATCGGTAAGGTAATGAGAAAAAAGACTTTCCACGGAGTCGCGCCCAAATCCATCGCGGCTTCTTCCAAAGCGGGGTCTAATTCGCGTAAACGAGAGCTGATCACCACAGTGACATACGCCGTACAAAAAGTCACATGCGCAATCCAAATGGTCAACATGCCCCGACCTTGTGGAAAACCAATGGCTTGCTCCAGTGCGACAAATAGCAGCAATAAGGAAATCCCCGTAATTACTTCAGGCATGACCAATGGCGCGGTAATCATCGCCGCAAATGGCGTGTAACCGGGGAAATGACCAAAGCGTGTAATCATCATCGCCGCTGCCGTCCCTAAACCCACTGCCGCCGTCGCGGTCAAAAACGCAATACGTAAACTCATCCATACCGCAGCCAATAATTGCTGATCTTCCCACAAAGCACGATACCATTGCGTTGAAAAACCAGACCAAACGGTCACCAATCGGGATTCATTAAACGAATAAATCACCAAAATAATAATAGGTACATAAAGAAATAAATAACCAAAAGTTAATAATAACCACGTTAAGCGACTGTGCATAATAAACCTGCTATTTTTCCATTTGCTTTAATTGCGAACGATGGAAGATAATAATGGGAATCAGCAAGATCAACAGCATTAATACAGTCACTGCTGAGGCAATCGGCCAATCTCGATTATTAAAGAATTCTTGCCACAAAATCTTACCAATCATTAAATTATCAGGGCCACCCAATAATTCAGGAATCACAAATTCCCCCATCACAGGAATAAACACCAGCATTGAACCTGCAATAATGCCCGCTTTTGACAAGGGTAATGTCACGCTAAAAAAGGCTTTTAATGGACGTGCGCCCAAATCGGCCGCCGCTTCCAACAAACTGGGATCATGTTTGACCAAATTGGTATACAAAGGCAACACCATAAATGGCAAATAAGCATACACAATACCCACGTAGATGGCAAAATTGTTGTACAATAGTTGTATGGGTTCATCAATAATTCCCAAACCCAACAATAAATTATTCAGCAAGCCATTATTTTTTAAAATACCAATCCACGCATAAACGCGAATTAAAAACGAAGTCCAAGACGGTAAAATAATCAACAGCAATAAAATATTGCGCACCGAAGGTGTAGTATGTGCAATGGCATAAGCCATAGGATAACCAATCAGCAAACACAATAAGGTCGAGAAAAATGCAATTTGCAGTGAATTTAAATAGGCATTAATATAAAGCGCATCAGTGAATAAAAAATGATAATTGCCTAAATTCAAAGTCAGTTGAATTTTATCGTTTTCAGTGACCAATAAAGGCTCATAAGGTGGCACCGCAATGGTGGCTTCACTAAAACTGATTTTTAAAACGATAAAAAACGGAATTACGAAAAATAAAATAAACCACGAATAAGGAATAATCATCACCCAAAATCGGTGAAAGGTGAGTAATTCTCGCCATTGTGCTAATTTGTTCATATTGACAACACCATCACGCTAGAGCAAGACCAACGCAAATATACTGCATCATCCCAAGTAATGTCTTCTTCATCTTCCACAAATCGTTTTAAATTAGGGCGAGTAATTAACACTCTCCGTCCCGAAGCCAACTTAACATGATAAGTTGAATGACTCCCCAAATAAGCAATATCAGCGACAATACCTTGTGTGGTATTGATCATATCGGCGGGAGCTTTTTTACTAATTAAAATTTTCTCAGGGCGCAATCCCACCCAAACTTGCATTCCAATTTGTCCATTCACCGCCCGATCCAATGCAATCGGACAACCCAATTCATTGACATTTAATACCGCGTGATCAATTTCATCTTCAGTAATTTCTGCGTCAAAAATATTAATGGAGCCAATAAATTCTGCGGTAAAGCGACTATTTGGCGTTTCATAAATTTCCGAAGGCGTACCTGTTTGCAACAAACGCCCGCGATCCATAATGCCAATGCGGTGCGCCATGGTCATGGCTTCTTCCTGATCATGCGTCACCATCACGCAAGTGACTCCTACGCTTTCTAAAATATTCACCACTTCCAATTGCATTCGCGTGCGCAATTTCTTATCTAAAGCCCCCATTGGCTCATCTAATAGCAATAATTTAGGTCGTTTTGCCAAACTGCGTGCTAATGCCACTCGTTGCCGTTGTCCGCCAGATAATTGATGCGGTTTGCGTTTGGCATAAGGACTCATGTGAACTAATTCTAATAATTCTTTTACCCGCTGTTCAATTTCATCTTTGGGTAATTTATCTTGTTTCAAACCAAAAGCCACATTTTGCGTCACCGTTAAATGGGGAAAAAGTGCGTAAGATTGAAACATCATATTGACAGGGCGTTCATACGGGGGAATCGCCGACATATCTTGGCCATCAATAATAATTTGCCCTTCTGAGGGTTTTTCAAATCCCGCCAACATACGTAATAGGGTGGATTTACCACTGCCTGAACTGCCTAATAAGGCGAAAATTTCCCCTTTAGGAATCACTAAACTCACATTATCTACCGCTAAGAAACGGTCAAATGTTTTAGTGACTTTTTCAATTTCAATATAATGTTTTGCGTCCGTAGTGGGAGGCTTGGTTGGATTATAGCTAGGTTCAGGCATAATAGTCCTTAATGGTCCTTACACTGTTGAATGAAAAAAATAGAAATAGGCAAAAAATTTAAACTTCCATTAGGGTAAATGCGGCCGTTTTAAATAGTCATGCGATTGCATTTCTTGTAAACGGCTTAATGTGCGTTGAAATTGAAACGCTTGTTTTTTTCCCGTGTATAATTCATGGGCGGGTGTTTGTGCTGAAATAATTAATTTGACATTGCGATCATAAAATTCATCCACCAGATTAATAAAACGTAATGCTCTATCATCTTGTTTCTCGTCCATTTGTGGCACATTACTGAGTAAAACAGTATTATAGCATTGTGCCAATTCGATGTAGTCTGGAACAGCTCGCGGAATATCACACAACGCCGTAAAATCAAACCAAATAATCCCATCGCCTAACTTTACTGTACGCAATAAGCGTCCATTAATCTCTAACATTTGTCCGATTTCACCGTGATCAGGGGACAAATGATAAAAGGCTTGTTCCATATTCATTTGTGCGGCATTATCTAAAGGATAATGGTAAATTTCTGCTTGTTCCAAAGCCCGCAAACGATAATCCACCCCATTGTCAACATTAACCACCATAGTATGTTGTTTAATCAGGGCTATCGCGGGTAAAAATCGCTCCCGTTGCAGCCCATTTTTATATAAATTATCAGGCGCAACATTAGAAGTGGCCACTAAAGTCACATTTTGTTCAAATAAAGCCTGTAATAAATTTCCCAATAACATGGCATCAGTAATGTCGCTCACATGAAATTCATCTAAACAAATAATGCGACATTTTTTTGCCCATTGTTGCGAAATAATTTTTAAGGGATTCTGCACATTTTTTAATTGGCGCAATTCATGATGTACGTATTGCATAAAACGGTGAAAATGTATCCGTTGTTTTTCTGCAAAAGGCAAGCAATCATAAAAATTATCCACTAAATATGTCTTACCGCGTCCCACGCCACCCCAAAAATACAAGCCTTGTATTTTATTAACCGCATCAGCGTCGCCACGCCGTTGTAAACGACCGCGTAAACGAGTCAGTAAGCGCGGCGGTGGTACAGAATTTTGGGGCATGGCCAGGGCTTCAAACAGGCGTTGTGTGTGACGAACCGCTTGTTCTTGCGCCGGATCGGCCGAAAAATCAGAACGCTGTAAGTCGGCTTGGTAACGTTGCAGAGGAGTCATTGCCAATCCTTCTCATTGATAAGTCGTTTATTTTTAAGGCGAAAAAGGAAAAAACCGCATCGGTGCAGACATGCGATTCACGTCGTAGCCCATCACCCCAACATGTCCTGTTAATACGCCAAAATGACCACTCATTTTAGCCATGTCATCGCTCATTTTTCCCATATCCTGACTCATTCTTCCCATGTCATGACGCATCGCATTCATGGCATCACTCATGACAATAATATTGCCATTAATACCCGTCATTGTCTCTGACATTTTGGGCATATTTAGCACACTATTATCGATGGAATTAATGGATTTTTGCATATTATCCATATTGGTTGCAACGCGATCAAAATTATGACGCATTCCTTCCATATAATCCGCTATCTTAATCATACGATTGGTAATGTCATTCATGTTGCTGGTTAAGGTGTAAATTAAATAAAACATCGCCACCATTAATACTGACATACCAATCAAACTAAAACGAATAATTTGAGTGGTACGTTGCCCAATACGAATGCTTAATTGTTCCCGCAATGCCATTGAATCTTTAAAATCAGTCATTGCTTGAGAAAAACCGTCACCACCTGCGACAATTCCGAACCATCAGCAGATACAGGCAATGTTTGCGAAGCACGAGAGGTATCAGAAGAATTTGTCATTATCGTTTCCTATGATTAAGGAATGAATCAAAGTTTATCAGAAAAAAAAGCAAATTATTGGGCAAATACAATGGTTTTATGCCCATGCACCAACACTCTATCTTCTAAATGATAACGAAGTCCACGCGCTAATACCAACGTTTCAACATCCGCACCCAAACGAATCATGTCATCAATGCTGTGGCTGTGGCTAATGCGCACCACGTCTTGTTCAATAATGGGGCCTGCGTCCAATTCTTCAGTCACATAGTGGCAGGTCGCGCCAATTAATTTAACGCCACGTGCCGCCGCTTGATGATAAGGTTTCGCACCAATAAAAGAAGGTAAAAAACTGTGATGAATATTAATAATTCGCCCTGAGAATTCTTGACAAATATCAGGGGGTAAAATTTGCATATAACGCGCTAATACAATAGTATCTGCATTATAATCTTGAAATAAACGTTTCACTTCGGCAAAAGCCATTGTTTTATTTTCAGGATTCACGGAAACATGGTAATAAGGAACTTTATGCCATTCAACATAACTTCTTAAATCATTGTGATTAGAAATGACACAAGCCAAATCAAAGTACATTTCACCGCTACGCCAGCGATATAGTAAATTAGTTAAACAATGCGCTTCTCGGCTGACCATGAGAATAACACGCTTTTTAACCGCTGCATCAACCAATCTCCATTGCATTTGGAATTCTTCGGCTAATGGCGCAAATTTTTGCCGCAATTCGGCTAAACTTACCGTGACCGATTCGGCCGTAATTTCTTGCCGCATAAAAAACCAATTCGTCGCTGGATCAGAGTGGTGATTAGCCTCCACAATCCAACCCCCATGATGGGCTAAAAACTGGCTGACCGCAGCCACAATACCCACGCGGTCGGGACAAGCAATATTTAAACGATACGTATGTCTCACAGTTGATGTATCCTTGTTGGTAAAAATGTATCCGATGTGGTTTCAAGCGAGCCAAGCGCGTGGTATTTTATCATGTTGTGCGCAAAGTGATCGGTTTTCTATCATGATTCAGCCCAACTCAATGCAATCCCAGGTCATCTACCAAAAAGATAGGGTTCGTAGAATCCTTATTTTGTCAGAATCAGAATTTACAGACACAAGAATTTTCAAAATTTATTCTTGTAAGTCTTTTATTTTAAATAGATTTTTTATTCTTTAATTCTGAAAATCCTAAAATTCTGTAAATTCTGATTCTGACAGAAAAATTTTATGAATGACTTAATTTTAGTAAAGTATTGCGCTGTAATTACACATTTTAAATAGTTTTGCCTGTTCTGAAAATTTGTAATATTGGTTATTGTGCTTAAATCACGTTAAAATCTCGCTAATTCTATATTGAGATCGGCGTAATTTTATGAAATTGTTTCACTTATTGATGTTATCGTTTTCTATTCTGCTGTTGTCTTGCGGCATTCAAATAAAACCAGCTCATGAGAAAGCATCCAGCTTTACAACGACTTTTCGCTTGAACCAAAATACTCTTCATGTTCCCAAAAAAATAAGAAGCTGTTTTAATTCTCCACGAACTACAAATGAAACTGATGTGTATTTATTGGCGATGGGCGCAAACACGGGAAAACTCACCGGAGCCAATCAAGATGCACAACGCTTTAAAACAGCTATACAGCATCGTTACCATATCCCAGAATCCAACATTTGTTTACTAAAAGATGTTTATCGTCAAGAAGTAAAACAAGCAATCACTCGACTGCACCAAGTGAGTAAAAAAAATGATCTGATTATTTTGTACTTTTCTGGGCATGGTACTCAGATTGTGGACAATGATAGAGATGAGTTACCCGACAAGTTTGACGAGGTTCTTGTGACCTATACGCCACAACGTCCATCCCCAAGCGGAATGATTGAAGCAAACGGTGTGATTGATGATGAACTGGTGGCATGGATTGACGCACTTCCCACAAAGCGAGTTTTGACCGTGTTAGACACTTGTTTTTCAGGTGGAATGTATTTGAATGAGCATAACTTGGAAACGGAGTTAGCCCGCGGCAAGTCGCTCTTTAACCCTGATATACTCAAACTAAAAGGTTCTCGTGCTGTCTCAAAATCAAACCATCCATCTGTCCACCGAGATCGTATATCTTCCAAACAAATTAAAGGCTTATTGCTTTCAGCCGCAGAAGAAGATCAAGAAGCCATCGAACTACCAAAAGAAGGCGGACAATTTACTGTTCTTTTTCTACGGGAATTACAGAAAAAACCTAAAAACAGTTTGCAAGAGATATTTAACGCCACTGCTCGTGCCGTTGCGCGCAGCAAACATGCTCATCATCCAACATCAACAGGAGATTGGGCGATATTATCGGGACTTGACCCCTAAAGCCCACAGTGTGAGGAGAAAAACATGTCATCGCAGGAACAAATATGGAATGACCAGCGGGCTGTCGCCGACATCAAACAAGGAGGAGAGGCAGGATTAAAATATCTGTATGATTGCTATGGCGCAAAACTGGTTGCTTACTATTGCCGCCGCTACCCACAACTCAACCAAAGTGATGCTGAAGATATTTTGCAAGATTGTTTTTTACGTTTTTACAAAAGCATCGATCACTATCAACCTGAAAAAAGTAAGGTTTACACTTACTTAGCCACCATTTATCAGAATTGCTGTATTGATTTTCTCAAAAACAAATCGATATATTCCTCCTTAGACGGTCTTGAAGAAGAGTCCTTTGACGTGTCCTTTGAAGAGCTATATCAACTGCATCAAATCTGGCAACAGTTTACGGCTAAACACCAAAAATGTGCAGATGCCCTGACATTGCAACTCGATGGCAAGTATATAGAGGAGATTGCTAATGCACTTGGCCGTTCTCAGACAGCGACCACTACATTTCTATCGGAATGTCGCAAAAAGCTGAAAAGCCTTTGGCAACTCATTTAAAATTAACAAAGGATATTCGCCATGTCTCACGGAACTGAAAATGGCCAAGAAAACGACGATTGGTCACCACGTGAACGCAAAGCCTTAGAAATGATTTTGGCTGAACAGCGTAATCCAACAAAATTGAATCCAGATACTTGGAATAAAATTGTTGCGCGTTTACCCAAAACACGAGGGAGTGCTGAAGTCATTCCACTAAAACCGAATCCGCTCCCTGAAAATCCGCCCGCTCGTCCCAATAACTGGCCACGTTTATTTTCAATTGCGGCTTCGTTATTGGTGGTGGGGGTGCTGCTGTGGTTGTATCCGCATTCGCCTTTTTCGCCAGATCAGACAGAATCTGGTGAAATTAAATCCATCACACAATCGATTGCTGTGACTGATCCGTATGCTGTGGCGCAAGAATTACAAAAAAAATTAACCCAGTTAGGCATCGAAGCACAACTCACCCCTCATCATGCCTTACCCAATGGATGGTTGCTCACCGCCACAAACTTAACGGAAACCCCCGCTTTAAACGCGCTTTTAAGGGAATATACAGGTAAACGCACTCCAAGCAATGGTCAACTTGAAGTGCTATTTGAACCCACCCAGTAAATCGGCAAAAACTTATCATCAAAAACATGGTCATTACAACTAAAAAATGATTATTAAACAAATTTCTTTAGGCGATTTAACTGCCGAACAATTCTTACAAGAATATTGGCAAAAAAAGCCCTTATTAATTCGCCAAGCGATTCCTCATTTCAAACCGCCTATTACGCCTGACGAATTGGCGGGTTTAGCCTGCGAAGAGGGCGTTGAATCCCGGTTGATTTTAGAAAAACACGGCAAACGACCATGGGAAGTGCGACATGGCCCTTTTCCTGAGTCGGTTTTTGCCAAATTGCCGAAAACCCATTGGACGTTACTGGTGCAGGAAGTCAATCGCCATGTGCCTGAAATTGCAGATTTAATGGATCAATTTAATTTCGTTCCTAGCTGGCGATTAGACGATGTCATGATCAGTTATGCCGTTCCACAAGGATCAGTCGGGGCGCATACGGACAGTTACGACGTTTTCTTACTACAGGCTTATGGACAACGCCGTTGGCATATTAGCCATGATGCAGGTGAGTTTCAACCCGATTTAGAATTGAAAATTTTGCAACGTTTTCAAGCTGAACAAACGTGGGATTTAGACCCTGGAGATATGCTTTATTTACCGCCTCATATTGCCCATCATGGCGTGGCATTAAATGAGTGCATGACGATTTCTATTGGTTTTTTAGCTCCGAGTTATCGAGATTTATTACAAGATTACGCCCAATTCATTGCCGACGAATTATTTACCGATGAACAACGCTATTCTGATCCAGATTTAACATTGCCTGCGCATTCAGGTGAATTAAACGCGCAAAGTTTGGCTAAAATTTGTCAAATTATTCGTCAAATGCCGATGGAAGAAGATGCCATTCAACATTGGTTTGGTTGCTTTATTAGCGAAAGCCGCGCAGGGACAGAATATGAAACCCCAGATATGCCTTATAATGTGAAAACATGGTGGAAATCATTCGCTGAATCGGGTTATTTACGTCGCCAAGCGCGGGCTTTTTTTGCCCGTGATGCAGAAGGCTATACCTTGTTTATTGAAGGCTGTGCTTTTTCTTTGGAAGAAGCAGAATATTTTGCTGCACCTTTATTAACAGGACAGCGGGATTTTGTGTATCAAGAAGTTGTGGAAGTTTGGCCAGAAAGTTTGGTTAAATTATTATGTGATTGGACAAATCGAGGTTGGTTTTATTTTTATGAATTATAAAAAAAAGAAGAAAAAAATCGCTATCACCAATATCTTAACCATTGCCGGTTCTGATCCCAGTGGTGGCGCGGGAATCCAAGCTGATTTAAAAACATTTTCGGCTTTTGGTGCTTATGGCATGGCGGCTATTACGGGATTAACGGCGCAAAATACCCAAACAGTCACCGCAGTGCATTATCCGCCTGCCGAATTCTTACAAACGCAGTTAGACACTTTAATCGCTGATGTGCGAATTGATGCCATTAAAATTGGTATGTTAGGGACTGTGGAAAATATTCACGTGGTTAAAACATTTTTGCAAAATCATGCCTTTAAACACGTGGTATTAGATACGGTTATGATTTCTAAAACGGGATCGCCTTTACTAGATCAAAATGCAGTGAATGCACTGCGAGAATTAGCCCTATTTGCCACTGTTTTAACGCCTAATTTACCCGAAGCGGCAGTGTTATGTGAAAAACCCATTCCCAATACCATTGATGCCATGTATGAATTCATGCCCGAATTAAAGCAATTAGGCGCGAAAAATGTGTTATTAAAAGGCGGACATTTAACACAAGATTCATTGGCTATTGATCTTTTCGGCGATTCGCAAGGGCTTGTCATTCCCATTTCTGCTGACAGAGTACAAGGTATTGCTCGACATGGTACGGGTTGTACTTTATCAGCCGCCATCGCAGCCGTTTTACCGCATTGTGCTACTCCATTTGAAGCCGTACAACACGCAAAAATCTACGTCTCTGAAGCCATTGAAAACAGTAATGTTTTACAAGTAGGCTCTGGACATCCGCCTGTGCATCACTTTTACGCGCTGTGGGAGTGATACAATTATTGTAATAATACGTCATAACGCTGTCATATTTTAACCGCACAATGCGAATCCTAATGTTTAATGACAACCACCTCACTATTTCAGGGAGTGTTTTTTATGAAAAATGTATTCACAGCAGTCAGTCTTGCTGTTGCTACCGCCGTGGCCTTGCCTGCGGTGGCTGCCGTTGATCCCACTTTAGCTGTGTACGAAAAAACCAGTGGTGTTTCTGGTAATTTGTCCAGCGTAGGTTCAGACACTTTAGCCAACCTGATGACGCTGTGGACAGAAGAGTATAAACGCTTCTATCCCAACGTAAATATTCAAGTTCAAGCGGCTGGTTCTTCCACTGCGCCTCCCGCTTTGACCGAAGGCACAGCAAACTTAGGCCCCATGAGCCGTGCCATGAAAGATCAAGAGAAAGAAGCCTTTGAGAAAAAATTCGGCTACGAACCTACTGCCATTCGCGTTGCCATCGACGCTTTAGCCGTTTTTGTGCATAAAGACAATCCCTTAGATGGCTTAACCTTGCCACAAGTTGACGCGATTTTCTCTTCAACCCGCAAGTGTGGTCATGCTACAGATATTGCTACATGGGGAGAAACAGGTTTAAGCGATGCGTGGGCAGGTCGGACTATACAGTTATACGGACGTAACTCTGTGTCAGGCACCTATGGCTACTTTAAAGATGAAGCCTTGTGCAAAGGTGATTTTAAAACCAATGTAAACGAACAACCCGGCTCGGCTTCTGTCGTGCAATCAATCAGTGCGTCATTGAATGGCATTGGCTATTCTGGTATTGGTTACAAAACCGCAGGCGTGAAGGCTCTGGCAATCGCTAAGAAAGACGGCGAGCCTTTCGTGATGGCCACCGAAGAAAACGCCATGACAGGCGAATATCCGCTGTCTCGTTTCCTCTACGTTTACATCAACAAAGAACCCAACAAACCGTTATCGCCATTAGTGGCTGAGTTTATGAAACTGGTTTTGTCTAAACAAGGACAAGATGTGGTTTTAAAAGACGGTTATGTGCCAATTCCTAAAGCAGTTTCTGAGCGCGAAATGGTTAAATTACAATAATTTAGCGATGCGTTAAAACAATAACGATCTTATCGATTTCTATTAAAGACCTGTCTTTAACCCGCGTTAGCGGGTTTTTTTTTGATATTAACAGGGATCAATTCCCTGTTTTATTCAGACGCTGCATTTTGCTGTACAAAGTGGTGCGATTAATCCCCAAAATTCGAGCGGCTTGACTGAGGTTATTTTGACTGGTTTTTAATGCGGCATTAATATAACGCCGTTCCCATTCTAATAAAACATCATCTAAATAAAAATTGCCTTTATGTAATTGGCGAGTAATCACATCATCAGAAGAATCGACCATTTCAGGTATAGATTCAATTTTAATTTCAGTTTCTAATTCATTGGCTAATTGCTCACGAGTCACTGTTTTCTCGTTATATTTAGCACTAAGACGAATCACAATATTGCGCAATTCGCGCACATTACCGGGAAACTCGTATTGTAACCACAATTCTTTGGCTTTATCATCCAGTGTGAAACGGCTGCCCATTTTTTCATAAAATTTTTGAAAATGCGCCAATAATGCCAACTTATCTTCTCCACGCTCGGCAACGGGAGGAACTTTGATGGTTAATACGCTTAAACGATGGTACAAATCGGAGCGAAATTGACCACTTTTCACTTCTTGCAATAAATCTCGATTGGTCGAAGCCACAATGCGGGCTGTCGATTTTTTCACTTTTGTTTCGCCCAAACGATAATATTCCCCATTTTCCAACACGCGCAATAATTTAGACTGCAATGGCATGGGCATCTCGCCGATTTCGTCTAAAATCAATGTACCATGACTGGCTTCTTCAAAAAAACCCACCCGCGCCGTTGCCGCCCCCGTAAATGCCCCTTTGGCATGACCAAACAATTGCGCTTCTAATAATTCACTGGTAAACGCCGCACAATTCACAGTCAAACACGGTTGATGCAAGCGATCACTTTGGGTATGCAAACTTTGCGCGACTAATTCTTTACCGCTGCCTGATTCTCCTTGCACCAATACGGAAAAAGGTAAATTGGCAAATTGTTGAATTTGCGATTTTAAGGTCTGCATGGCCAAACTTTCACCAATTAAATCAACGGGTTTGGCTTTCTCTTTAACTTGTTGTATTTCCTGTTGTTCTGCCGATAAAATCATTAATTGATGTTTTAAACGGCTTTTTAATAAACCCAAATCCGCACAAGGTTTTGGAATAAAATCAACCGCACCTAATGTTAAGGCATGACGAATATTATCTAAACTGTCTTGTCCTGATAAAACCAGAATTTTCATATTCGGGTTAAAATTTAACAATTCTTTGATTAAAGAAAAACCCTCATCAGGCGTATTGGTAGAAGGCGGCAAACCTAAATCAACTAAGGCAATATTAGGTAAAATAGGTAATTTATACAACAATCTTTTGGCTTCATCTCGATTAAAAACAGGATTCACATCAAATTCTGTTTTTAATACAAAAGTTAATGATTCACTAATTAGCGGATCATCATCCACTAATAAAAGACGAGGAAGTTCAGACATTATCGATAATCCTTTGATTAAGCGTGATGAAAAAATTTTAATTATTACAATAAATTAAGCCAATTCATTATGTAGCCAATTTAAATAAGCAGGCAACCCTTGTGCAATATCAAATAATAATAATTCTGGTGTTTGATAAGGATGATGTTCAATAATAAACTGCTCAATAGCGGGATAATAATCACGTTGTGATTTTAATAATAACAACCATTCCTGATCTGTTTCTACTTTTCCTTGCCAACGATAAATAGAAGTGATTTGCGGCACGATATTGACACAAGCGACTAATTTCTTTTCAACCAATTGATAGGCTAATGTTTCAGCCATTTCTTGACTGTTGCAAGTGGTGAGAAAAAGGCAATAATTTGTCATTTTTAAAAACCCAATTACAGAACAAAGAAAATAGAAAATAAAAAAATCCCTACCACCAAACCATCGTGCGATTAAATCCCGCTTGATTGGCCGCAGCCAACATCACTTCAGCACGATATAAAATATCTTCTTTAGTGATTTCGGCAGATTCAATAACCTCTGATAATTGATCTTGATTTGACTCAGAAAAAGGTGCTTCATTTTGCATAATATTCTCTAATTCTGATTGACTTTCTTCATCGTGAATTTCTTCAATATTATGCGCTGCGCCAATGCTGACAGTAATTTTTATTTTCCCATGATTTGCCAGCGGCAATTCTAACATTTCACAACGTTTTCTAATGCGTTCAGCCACGACAAAAGAGCCATCAATCGGCGTATTGGGTAATAATAACGCCACTTGCGAATGATTATAACGACAAGGAATATCGATTTCTTGACGAATTGCGCCCATTACCACCCGCGCTACCGCTAATAACACCAATCGGCTATTTTGCGCTCCATATTTAATCACTATATCCTGAAAATGATCAATATCAATTAACAATAATGACACCGTACACCCATGCCGCTGACAACGGGCAAATTCCTCTTGCAATCGTTTCTCAAAATAAGTGTGAGAATGCAAACCGGTTAAACTATCTACGGTGGTTTGTTTAGCCAGCGTTGCATTTTCTAAAGCAGTTTCTAATGTCACCGCCAATAAAGTTTGCAAACGCTCAAAAATATGAAGCTGATAAAAAGCCGTTATATCCTGCCCCGCCCGCGCTAGTAATAAAACCGCTTGCAAACGCCCCGCAGTATTGTATAAAGGAACGCATAAACATTGCAAAGCCACTGCGCCATTATCCTCGCAAGGAAAAGGATAACGATCCACCAAACGACAAGGATAACTATCTATGTGTGCATTCTTTTTAAGAAAGGTTTCTATAGGAGTATTTTTTAGCGATATAGTTTTTTTAGGAAAAGTAATTTTTTCGTCTAATAATCCTGCTAATAATAAACCCGTTTCTGTGGATTGAATCAGGAGTAAAGCCGCTTGATCGGATTGTCCTAATTTGGCCACGGTTTGTAATAATTGTCGAATTAAACGTTCCATTTTTTTAAACACAATAGTAGGTGAACTGCACGGCGCATGACGGCGAAAATCATTAGATGCCATGCAATATCGCTACCCATTTTTTATCCTCCTTTTTTCATCGTTTTACCTTCAGCAGCGCGTTGTTTTCTCACGGCTTTTGGATCGGCAATGAGAGGGCGATAAATTTCAATACGATCTCCCATACGCACTGTTTGGGCTAATTTACAGGGTTTGCTAAAAATACCTATTTTATTTTGATTCAGATCAATTTCAGGAAATTTAAGCAAAATGCCTGATAATTCAATTGCTCGCTGCACAGTCGTATTTTCAGGCACGCGCAAAGGAATAAGCACTTGTTGTTCTAATTTGGCATAAGCCACTTCAACCGCCAATAATGGCGGCGTTATGGTATCATTCTCATTTTTTTCCATAGCATTCATGCGCCCGTTTAATAAAAGCATCGATTAAACTACAGACAATTTGCGTAAAAACAGGAGTTAATGTTTTGCGTAATAAAGGATTAGAAATTTCAAAATCCATCGTTAATGCAATTTTACAACCCGATAGCGTATCATCGCCTAAAGATTGAAAAGTCCACAAGCCGCGTAAACTTTTAAAAGGACCTTCTATTAATTCCATTTTAATTGACTGATTGGGGACTAAATCATTGCGCGTAGTAAACCCCGTTCCCAAAGCAATGCTGCCCATTTTAATCGTGGCATCAATTCGGGTTTCGCTGCGAAAGTGTACCTCAGTGGCTTTGCACCAGGGCAGAAATTGTGGATAATTTTCAATGGCATTCACCAATTGATACATATTGCTGGCACTATAAGGCACTAAAGCCGTTTTATGAATATGCTTCATGGGTGGTTTATTCCCCGCATCAATAACATAACAATCCTCCAAAAATAAATCACTTTGTTTTTATTAGTAATGGGCGAGATAAGGTGGCAAAAATTAATTTTAATAATAAATCATGTTGCGCTGTGATATTAGAAATCATTACGGTGGCACGGACGCTGTTTCTGGAAATTTTAACTTGTTGGCTGCAATTAAAATTGGGATGCTGATTAATTTTTCTTAATGTTAAAATAGCCATCCCCAAAGCCCATAAACAAAAACGACGAATACCGATTTCTTTTTTAGGAATTAATAAAGTATAGTCTAACGCATTTTTTAAATGTTCCGTCGCAATAGCAATCAGTTCTTTTAATCCAGAGCCGAATTTATCATGATATTGTTCAGGGTTTAATTGCTGTAAATCAAATTCGTGAGCAAGAAAAATATCCCGCGGCAACCAACACACCCCCCGCTGCCAATCATCCCAAATATCTTTTAAAATATTGGTCATTTGCAAACCTTGACCAAAAGAAACCGATAATAAATATAATTGTTTTTCATTCGCCGCAATGTCAGGAGAATAATCACAAAATAATTCCGTCAACATTTCTCCCACCACACCCGCAACATGATAGCAATAACGATCTAATTCGGGTAAATCGGCTAATCCTGCGCGGCTGCAATGTTGTTGAAAATGACTCATGCCCGCCGTCATAATCTGCACACAACGCAATAAACTCGCTTGTTGCCGCGCGTTAAAACAATGGGTTAAACTCACCACGGTTGCCGTATGGGCAATTAAATCGCGTTCCGCAGGCAATATCGCAGCAGATAATTGGGGAGTTAATGCGTGAGCAAATTGTTCAGCAGAATAATCTCCAGCTAACACTTGAATAAATTGTTGAGAAAATATTTTTTTAATCTCAACCGATAAATCAGGATCATCTTCAATGGTATCCGCAATGCGACAGAGTAAATAAGCATTTCCCACTACGCGACGCAACGGTAATGGTAATTGAGGAATGGTTAAAGCAAATGTGCGAGAAACTCCTTTAAGAATTTCATTTTGATAATTTAAAGCATCAGAATCATTGCGCATTGGGTTTTAAGGTGACAAATGAGAATAAAACGGGAATTCATACCACCATAGTTCGGATAGTTTTAGTAAATACCAAAATAGTCCCAACCACTAAAAAAACTTTAATAAAGAGAGCCTGATGGTTAGACAATAGCTATTTTCTACAACAACATTTAGACACCGACCTAGAATTAGCGGCTGAAGGCCGCTGCTGTAAAAAACGCTTACTATAGCAGAATGATGGGATTGATAGAACTGTTCAAAATATGAGTTTCTGCCTTCCCCAGCCTCTTTACTGCTGGGCGAGGATTGTGGCATTACGGAATATTTTTGTTTATGACCTACCTATTCCCCCTCTTGAGAAACTATGTGACAATAAGATATAATCTGAGTTACTTACAATAATACATACTATCCACAATTTAAGGTTTCTTAATTTCATGTCTTCTTCCACTGAAATAACGCTATAGCTACGGCAACGTAAAAAGAATATTCAAACCTGTGAAGTTTCCTACAAATTTGACAGGTTCAGATTATCTTTTTATAGTGCCTCAGCTATATATCCCCTCACTTCTTCTCAACGTGAAATCTGGTTTGACCAGTTATTACATGCTGAACTGCCGCTTTATAATATTGGTGGTTATACCAAGTTAGCAGGCGCGATTGATCCTGATTTATTTCAACAGGCTATTGTCTTACTGGTGCAAAAACATGATGCGTTGCGCTTAGTATTGACTGATACGCTGGATGAAGATGGTGTACCGATGCAGCAATTTTTGCCGCAGGTGCCAGTCGCGGTAGAAATGCGGGATTTTTCTCAGGCGGAAAATCCTGAAACAGCCGCTTTGGCATGGATGCAGGCACGATTTATTACGCCGTTTGATTTGCAGGGTAAGCCATTATTTCGTTATGGTTTAATTAAAGTAACTGCTGAACACTATTATTTTTCCCTACAGTATCATCATTTAATTGTTGACGGTTTTGCAATTGCCTTAATTAATCAATCATTAGCAGCAATTTATACTGATTTATTGCATAATAAAGCCATTTATTTAGACAGTCCTATACCAAAATTATGTGAGATATAAAAACAAATTAAGTTTTTATATCTACCTAGACATTAGGTATAAGATACTGTTTAATTTTATTAAACTTAAACACCTTACCTGATAAAAAAGTCTCAAACATACTAGTGACTTCTTTAAAGCTTGATAGACGATGAAAATTCTTTCTGACCCAATTCTTACCTTGAAGCCAAATATCCTCGACTGGATTTTGCTCTGGGGCATTAGGCGCAAATCTTAATAAACGAACTTTCCATTCTGATTCTGGAAGTCCCCCATTTAATTTCTCTAAATAAGTTCTTAAACCTTCAGAACGATGATAACTTGCACCATCCCAAATAATCACATGACGGGCTTCTTTATATCTGTAAATGAGCCAGTTAATAAAGTCTATCGTATATTTTGTATCAGCTTTCTTTGCCCTATCTAAAATAAATTCTCCCGTATAAATATTCACCGCTCCATACCACGTTTGAGAAGTACGATAATTACTCATCTTTATTGACGTTCTTTCTCCTTTTTTCGACCAAACATAACCACAAATATCTCCCCACAACTGATGGCTTTCGTCTTGCATCCAGTACATTACCTCTCCACTTTCTATCTGTTCACGCTCCTTATCTATTAAATCCTTAATCTCTTTTTTTTTAGCTTCTACTTTTACCTCATCTTTTGCCGAATTCTCTTTGTGTGTCTTCTTATAACTTAAATTCGCTTCTTCTAATAATTTAGTATAAGAAGTATTTGAAGAATAGAAAACATCATACTCCTCTTTTAAGTATCTCTTTAGTTCCTCTATTGTTATTGTCTTCTTTTCTTGTATCCAATTAATCACATCTTCTCGTTCACGCGGCTTTAAATACCCTGGCGAGCCTTTATACGCTAACTTTAATCCTTCCACCCCTGACGCTAAATAAATGGCTTTCCATTTATTCACAAATTGCACACTGACACAACACGCTAAAGCCGCTTCCGCACGCACAAAACCAAGCAAAGACATTCTTACTGCCATCGCTCGCTTCACTTCTCTCGCTTCACCTGTTGACATTAACTCTTCCAAATCTTCATATCTCTTGTTCATTATTCTCTCCTATTTGAAAAGTATTATTATACGACTCTGAAAAAATTGGTATATTGGACAAAATCCCACGCCTAATCATAATCGTTATTTTATTCTGCGTTGGGATTTTTCTATGATGGACGGACATGGCTCAGTCGAGGATATTAAACGCGCTTTGCATAATCAAATCAATGCCAGTATTCGCGGTATGGGCATACGCTATCCTGATATATTTAGTTCAGTTTTCATTAACCAAGAAGATTCAATGGAATCTTTTCATCATCTGGTCGAATTAGCACAATCCACGCCGCACAAACTTTATTTACTGATTGATGAATATGATAATTTTGCCAATGAAGTGATGGTTGCCGATCACTCAAATTATGAGACTTTGGTGATGGGCGAAGGTTTTTTAAAAACCGTCTTTAAAAACATTAAAGGCTTGAGCGCAGGCATGGGCATTGACCGCGTATTTATTGCAGGTGTTTCTCCCATTGTAATGAGCGATGTCAGCAGTGGTTATAACGTTGCCAGTAATATCACTTTAATGCCAAAATTTGCTGATTTATGCGGTTTACATGAAACGGAAGTCATTGATGTACTTAAACAAATTGCGCAAAAATGTCAATTATCCGAAGAACAACAGGCAGAAGCTTTAGCCATGATGCGTCGTTTTTATAATGGCTATCGCTTTGATGACAATGAAGACAAAATTTATAATCCCACGCTGGCTTTGTATTTTCTGCGCTATTTACAAGAATATTGCAAATATCCCAAACAAATGCTTGACAGCAATTTAGCGATGGACAGCAACCGTATTGGCTACGTGGCGAGTTTACCGCATGGATATGAAATCATTGCGCGAATTTTAGACCCTGATAATCCACCTAAAATTGATTGGCCTTCGGATAAATTCGGCGTGAAAGACATGTTATTTGGTGCCAAAGACCAGCCATTTATGGCTTCTTTATTGTTTTATTTAGGGGTTTTAACCTTTGGTGAGCGGGATTTTATGGGGCGTTTGACTTTGCAAATTCCTAATTTAGTTATTCGTCGTTTATATCTTGAACGTTTGCAAGAAATGCTATTGCCTAAGTATGAAGATCGTGAATCAATTCGCCATATTGCAGAACATTTTTATCATTCTGGCGATATTGAACCGCTGTGCGATTTTGTTGAAACCCGCTTTTTTCAAGTGTTTGATAATCGTGATTATCGTTGGGCAAATGAATTAGTGATTAAAACCGCATTTTTAACTATTTTATTTAATGATATTTTCTATGTCATGGATTCTGAGCAGGAATTGAACAAAGGCTATGCTGATTTAAGTTTAATTGTGCGTCCTGATATACCAAAATTAAGTCATTCATAAAATTTTTCTGTCAGAATCAGAATTTACAGAATTTTAGGATTTTCAGAATTAAAAAATAAAAAATCTGTTTAAAATAAACGATTTGCAAGAATAAATTTTGAAAATTCTTGTGTCTGTAAATTCTGATTCTGACAAAATAAGGATTCTACGAACCCTATCTTTTTGGTATATGCGCCAATATCAATTGCTTGACCATGTTTTAGAATTCAAATATTTGAAATTAGACGATGTGAAAATGACGGGCAAACAAGCGAAAGAAACACCACGCGCCGATTTGTTAAAACTCGCACCTGTACAGAAATCTATCGAAGAAGCGGCAAAACAATTAAATCATTATCGTAATGCCTTGATAAACCGCTATAAAGTGGAATTACGATTACATACTTATGCGGTGGTGTCGTTGGGGTTTGAGCGGTTGGTGTTTGTGGAGATTGGGGTTTAGATTAACTATTTTTGAAGAGGTGAAAAAATGCAACCCGTTGAAATGATTGTTGTATCTAATACAAGTCCATTAATTGCGCTAAGTAAAATTAATCAATTGCTTATCACCACTTTTCCACATTTCCTTGTCGATAACGCTCAATAACGACACGAATCAGTTGTTGTGCTAATGTGGCTTTAGGAGCGTATGGCAGTTGGATTTCGCCGTCTGACCACAACACCGTTAACGCATTGTCATCGCGTTCAAATCCCCGATCCACACCCACCCAATTTGCGGCTATCATATTGATTTTCTTATTAATTAATTTTTGACGGGCATGTTCAAGCAAATGTTCCGTCTCCGCGGCAAATCCAACAGTGAATACTTTCTGTGTGGCTGCAACGGCAGCTAAAATATCTGGATTACGCACCAATGTCAGTGTAATGTCAGTATCTGTTTGTCCTTTTTTCATTTTTTGTGTGGCGACGGATGCAGGACGATAATCCGCTACGGCGGCTGTCCCAATAAAAATATCTTGATTATCAATTGATTGAAACGTTGCCGCATACATGTCTTGTGCGGATTCGACAGAAATATGTTTTACACCAGCGGGAACAGGCAAAGTAACAGGGCCACTGACTAATGTCACCTCCGCACCCGCCGCCGTGGCAGCCGCCGCTAAAGCGTAGCCCATTTTTCCTGAACTACGATTACTGATAAAACGCACTGGATCAAGAGCTTCTCGCGTGGGGCCGGCGGTGATTAAAATACGAATACCTGCTAAATCGCGGGCTGTCCACAACTGTGCAACAGCATCAACCAAAGCCAATGGCTCTAACAAACGCCCTTCCCCCACGTCTCCACAGGCTTGTGAACCATGAGCAGGCCCGAAAAAATGAACGCCACGTGCTTGTAATCGTTGATAATTTTCTTGAGTAACAGCGGCACGCCACATCTGTTGATTCATCGCAGGCGCAAGCGCAAGCGGCGCAGCACTGGCTACACACAATGTAGTCAGCAAATCGTCCGCATGACCATAAGCCAAACGCGCCAATAAATCGGCTGTGGCAGGCGCAATCAAAATCAAATCAGCCCACCGCGCCAATTCAATATGCCCCATTGCGGCTTCGGCTTCGCTGTCCAATAAATGCGTGTAAACTCGCTCGCCCGATACGGCTTGCAAGGTCAATGGCGTAATAAAAGCCTGTGCATTAGCGGTCATCACCACCTTAATGTTTGCGCCGCGCTCCTTTAAGCGTCGCACTAAATCAGGAATTTTGTACGCCGCAATTCCTCCACCAATCCCCACAATAATTTTTTTACCGCACAAATCTTGTTGCATTTTTTACAAATGTCTAAATAAAAATAATTTAAAAACATCCCTATTTCTACCGTCCCCTCCTACAGAAAGAAATAACAAAATGTTAAGGGGACGGGAGCGGTAGAGTGGTTCAATTCTGGGCGAATGGGTTAACGAATTCGTTTGGGTAATTCTGAGCGTAATTTTTGATGTAAATCACGCAATAACGATTCCGTCGTTTCCCAATCAATACACGCATCCGTGACCGAAACACCATATTTTAATTGGGAAATATCCGCTTTAATGGGTTGATTGCCCGCGTGTAAATGACTTTCCAACATGATGCCGACAATAGATTGATTTCCCTCTAAAATTTGATGGGCAACATCATGCGCCACTAAAGGTTGCAATTCAGGTTTTTTAGAAGAATTCCCATGACTGCAATCAATGACAATATTCACGGGTAAATTCGCTTTACTTAACGCATCTTCGCATAATTTAACGTGCATCGAATCATAATTGGTTTGTTTGCCGCCGCGTAAAATCACATGCCCATAACGATTGCCACGCGTTTTAATCACCGTCACTTGGCCATCTTGATTAATCCCTAAAAAATGGTGCGAAGAAGCCGCCGATTGCATCGCATTAATGGCAATATCTAAACTGCCATCCGTGCCATTTTTAAAACCCACAGGCATCGATAAACCGCTGGCTAATTCGCGGTGAGTTTGAGATTCTGTGGTGCGTGCGCCAATCGCCGCCCAACAAAATAAATCATCCAAATATTGCGGCACAATGGGGTCTAACGCTTCTGTTCCCGCAGGCAAACCCAATTCCGCTAACCAAATCAATAACTCACGCGCTTGACGCAAACCTTTCTCAATATCGAAAGAATCGTTTAAATGCGGATCATTAATCAATCCCTTCCAACCAATGGTTGTGCGCGGTTTCTCAAAATAAACCCGCATAATAATCAGTAATGTGTCGCTTAATTCATCACTTAATTGCTTTAAGCGTTGCGCATATTCCTTAGCCGCTTTAATATCGTGAATTGAACAAGGCCCCGTGACCACCATTAAACGGGCATCTTCTCGATCTAAAATCTTTTGCAAAGCCAAGCGTCCATTTTTAACGGTTTGCTTGGTTTGCGGGGATTCGGGCAATTCCCGTTTTAATTGTGCGGGCGAAACCAATACGCGCTGCTCAATAATATTAATGTCGTTAATCCCGTCAATATCGTTATTTTGCATAATGTCCTCAAAACGTCCTAATTTGAGGGTGTCTGTTTGTTTTTTGACCCAAAACACACAACCCACTAAATAGGCAAGCATAGCATATTCAGTGGGTTGAATTCAGTTGTCTCGACGGGATTTATTGTATTTTATTGCTTTATTTTGGCGTAAACGGCACGCGCCAATGGCCGTCAAAAGCAATTTCCGCAAGCGATTTACGTTGACGTGGGGCTTCTTCGCGTTCGCGCAGGGCTTCATCTAACGCTGTTGCACTGGCTTGATAGCCCACCGCAATCACACTCATTACCGTGACATCGTCTGGCAATTCAAAGGCTTGTTTAATCTGCTGCGGGTCAAAGCCGCCCATTTGATGCGCCACCAAGCCCAAAGCCACCGCTTGTAAACAAATATTTTCACAAGCAGCACCAGTGTCATACTGCGCCCAGCGATTGGGTTGTTGGTTGTGGCTAAAATCATTCACCGCTGTGGCGATCAGAAACAATGGCGCGTGCTGCGCCCACACTTGATTGGCGGGCGCGAGGCAATCCAATGCTTTACGCCACGCGCTGGCACTGCGTTGACGATCACAAAGCACATACCGCCACGGTTCTGCCCCAAAACACGAAGGTGACCAACGCGCTGCTTCAAGCAAGGCAGTTGTTTGATCTAAGGTAATGAATTTATTAGGGTCTAATGCTCTAGGACTCCAACGCTGTGCGATCAGATCATGAATGGCTACTGCCGTTTCTGCTTTTTTAACTAACATATTTAAAACAACCTGTGATGATTGATAGACCAAAATTAAGCCACTCGCAAAAAGTTTTTTGTCAGAATCAGAATTTACAGACACAAGAATTTTCAAAATTAACGCTTGCCAGTGGTTTATTTTCAGCAGATTTTTTATTCTCTAATTCTGAAAATCCTGAAATTCGGTAAATTCTGATTCTGACAAATAAAAGCTCTATGAAATAACACCACACGCCAAACGTGGCCCACCACCGCCTAGCGGTTTGGGATCGTCAGAATAGTTGTCACCCCCCACATGCACCATCAAACTTTTTCCTAGAATATCAGCCACTTTCAAGCGCGGAGCTAACACTTGTAACGTGGCTTCTCCGTTTTCATTGGCCACTAAAGGCGGCAAATCACCCAAATGTCCATCGGCATAGGGGCCGAGATGTTTTCCTGTATTGTGCGGATCAAAATGTCCCCCGGCGGCTAATCCGGCCACCATTTGTCCGTCTTTTTCCAAAGGTTCACAACTGCCATTTTGATGGACGTGAAAACCATGAATGCCTGCGGTTAAATCGGTCAATTGTGGTGTGAGTAATAAACCATAAGAACTGTCGCTTAATGTGACGGTACCGATTTCTTTTTCAATTCCTTGATTAGAAATTAAATGTAAAGTGACAACTACGCCATTTTCTACCGCAGCCGCCGGGGTGTGATTGTGACTGGAATGATCCGCCGCAAAACTCGCCATACTAACCGTTAATCCAGACATAAGAATCAGGGAAATAGGGGTTAATTTCATCTTCTTTTCTCCTCTTTATTGTGCCGACCCATATCGCAGGCCGTAATTCCACAATATGAATCAAAATAATGGATTTTCAATGGGTCAGATAAAATTCTGAATGTCTTTCTTTAACAAGCACAAAGCCAGATTGTCCTTGAGCTACCTTTGTTTGTTGAGCGGGCTTAGGGAAAACTGAAGCTGATTGCGAAAAAAAATCTCTTCTCACTCTATCCCATACGGTTTTACTGTTAATACGGAACACTGTACGGTTTTCAAAATCCCCTCTGCCGTATTTCCCATAATTAAGCCTGACAAGCCTGTTCGTCCTACTGTTCCCATGATTAACAGATCGATGTGTTGGGTGTGGACGAATTCAGGTATGACTTCGCTGGCTACGCCGTGCAGTAATTGTATATTAATATCCGCGTGGGCTGAGGGATGAGTTGAGATTAAATGTTCTACGGCTGCTTGGTGTTTTTCCTGCTCTTCAGCACGTAAACGCGCCAATTCTTTTTCAGAAACGCGCATAAAAGCACTGTGTCGCAATTCGCTTTCGCCTTTTAAATGCCACGCATGAACCACATGTAATTTTGCCCGCTCCATTTCACTTAATGATACGCCTAATTCAATCACTAAACAATTTAATAAATGCCGTTGTGGATTATGCGAATCAGGGTCTATTGCCGCTAAAATATTTTTATAAAATGGATACGGATTTGGCCGCACAATCCACAATGGCACTGGACATTGCCGCATTAAACGCAATTCAAATTGCGTTAAATCGGTAACAATCGCGGGATCGGCAATTAATACTAAATCAATCGCCTGTTGTTTAATTTTTTCTAATAGGCTTGGAATAGGATGGTATTGTAGAATTTCCACTGCAATATCGGCGCGATGATTGTCTAATAAAGCCTCATGAGGAATGGTAGGATTAGTTGCCGATTCGGGGAAAATATAAATTACTTGTAAATGGGCTTGATTCCACTGCGCCAATTGAATAGCACGCGATAACGCCAGCGGATTAAAATGCGTATGTGGCGTTTGAATAAGCAGTAAATTTTTAAAGCGTTTCATGCGTGATTCTCCCCAATCAGAGGCTAAAATATAACTCATCATTTATTGATGTGAGCTGTTTATTTTTAATGGCACAGGGTGCGCTAAAACCGTCGGCAATCCTGCATCAATCCAACCTTCAATTCCATCTCGATACCAATAAACCTGCTCATAACCTAATTCTAATGCCGCTCGTTTGCTCACATTCCAAGCCATCCAACAATCCAGTATGCAATAAAACACGATAGGTTTATTTTTTTCACCGTGTGTTAATTGCTGTAAATTATCAGTCAAATAGCTTTGCATTAACGGATTTAATTCACCATAACCCACATTTGGCAACCAAATACTATTCGGAAGATGATAACGCGATTCTTGCAATAACCATTCTCCCCCAAAATCCAACATTTCAGGGCGATAAATAGCGGCCATGACATCAATTAAAATTACCGTTTCTTGTGCCAATAATTGCTGTAATTCTTGGGTATTAATCGCCGTGGCACCCGGCACAGTCTCAGGTGTGGCGGCACGATAGCGATCAAAACGATACGTTTCAGGCAAGGCAACGCCTGTTAAAAAAATCGTTATTATTAATAAAAAAGATAATGGCATGATTTACTGATTTTTAACCGCAAAAATACCCGCTGCTGAACGCAAGTGTTCATGATAATCCATACCAAATCCAAACACATAACGATTCGGCACCAATAAACCGACAAAATCCGCTTGTGGCAATCCTCTCCGCATGGGCAATTGTTTCTCTACCAATACCGCAGTAAAAACCTGTTTAGCTCCTTGTTGTTCACAATAATCGACTAAAGATTTTAACGTTAAACCTTCATCTAAAATATCATCAATAATTAACACCGTTTCTCCCTGTAAATTCACACTGGGATATTTTAACCATTTTAAATCTGCGCCTTGCGTTTCTCCCTGATAACGAGTGGCATGAATATAATCGATAATTAACGGCGTTTTTAACTTAGGCAATAAATGCCCCGTAAAAATTAATCCCCCCAACATGACACTTAAACAGACCAACGGTTTATCCCTTAATAATTCCGTTTGCATTCGTCGATCAATCTGTTCTGCGATATGATCAATTGCCGCAATTACTGTATCTAAAGAATGCAGACAATCTGCCTCAGTTAATACCGTATTAATATTCATTTTCCCATCCATTTAATGACATTTAGCGAATAAAACCATGTTGTTGTAAAAAAGACTCGGTTATTTTTTCTGATAAAGGAGTGGCTTGTGCGGCTTTTTCTCCTAATAATAATCTTTCTAAATAACGCGCAATTAAATCGACTTCCAAATTAACGAATTGTCCCACTTTTATTTCTTTCCATGTGGTCATATTGGCAGTATGGGGGACGATATTTAAACTCAATTGGCAGCCATTGACCGCATTAACGGTTAAGCTAATGCCATCGACACAAATTGATCCTTTAGCGGCAATATAACGCGCTAATTCATTCGGACTTTCTATTGTCACGCGCAACGACCGCCCGTCATTGTGACACGCAATAACACGACCTACGCCATCCACATGACCGCTGACCAAATGTCCACCCAAAGGCGTTTGTAGTGTCAATGCGGTTTCCAAATTGACCAAACTCCCCACATGTAACTGTCCTAATGTGGTACGTGACAGCGTTTCTCCAGAAACATCCGCCCAAAAACCATCACCGGGCAACGCCACTGCCGTCAAACACACGCCATTAGTTGCAATACTATCGCCCAACTGTACACCTGCCAATGGCAATTGTCCTGTGCGAACGTATAACCGTGCATCCGCACCCAACTCTTGCCGTTGCGCAATCTGCCCCACGGCTTGGATAATTCCTGTAAACATAGGTGTTTTAATTGTCCATTTTTTAAGCTAAAATGAGAAAATATTAACCGTTTTTTTTAAATCATCAGAATAATACCGTTCACTGCTTATCGCGTCAATCTTTATTTAAACCGGCCAATCTATGAGCAAAGCATGAAAACGATCATGGTTATTTTACTTATTTTACTGGGTTTAACTCAATATCAATTATGGTTTGGTGAACGCGGCTATGAACAATGGATTGCTTACCAACAACAATTAGCGCAACAACAGCAATTAAATCAGCAATTCATACAAAGCAATCAACGCTTAATGCGCGATGTAGAAAACTTAAAACAAAGTTTAGAATTAGTTGAAGAACATGCGCGTTTAGAATTTGGCTTTCTTAAATCGAATGAGGTCTTTTATCAAATTGTCGAATAATCTTAATTATTGGGCGGTTGTGCCTGCGGCAGGTGTAGGACAACGCATGGGCAGTGCTTGCCCTAAGCAGTATTTATCTTTATTAGGTAAACCGATTTTACAACATACCTTAGAAAAATTATTACAAACTAATGTACAAGGTGTGGTGGTCAGTTTGGCCGCAGAAGATAATTATTGGTCACAATTACCCACATTACCTCGTGTTTGGACAGCACCAGGGGGAACAGAACGCAGTGATTCTGTGCGTCATGCTTTAGAAAAATTATTGACTTTTCCAGAAGTTAAGCCAAACGATTGGGTGTTAGTGCATGATGCGGCGCGGCCTTGTGTGCGTGTTAGCGATATACAAAATTTAATGCAAACGGTAGCCGATTACCCTATTGGTGGATTACTCGCAAATCCCGTTCGTGACACCATGAAACGTGCCGACACGCAAAATTGTGTGACTGAAACGGTGTCTCGACAACAATTGTGGCACGCTTTAACACCGCAGATGTTCCGTTTACAACTGCTTTACGACGCACTCACCACCGCGGCAATACAAGGTTATCCTGTTACAGATGAATCGCAAGCCATTGAATTAATGGGATATTCTCCCGTGCTTGTTTCCAGTCATCCCGATAATATTAAAATTACTCATCCTGATGATTTGGCTTTAGCCGCTTTATTTTTACAACAGCAGAATAACGTCTAAATAACCATCACATTACAATTTTTTTTGAGCCACTTATTATTAAATATGTTTAAACAATTAAGAGAAACGATTGATTGCGTGTTGCAACGTGATCCGGCGGCGCGAAATGCGTTTGAAATTCTAACCAATTATCCCGGCGTTCATGCGATTTTTATTCACCGTCTTAGCCATCGTTTATGGAATGGCAATTGGAAATGGTTAGCGCGAACATTATCTACTTTTTCTCGTTGGTGGACGGGAATTGAAATTCACCCCGGCGCGACGATTGGGCGGCGATTTTTTATTGATCACGGGATGGGCGTGGTGATTGGGGAAACGGCTGTGATTGGCGATGATTGTACACTGTATCATGGAGTAACGCTTGGTGGTACGACATGGCAAAAAGGTAAACGCCATCCCACTTTAGGCAATGATGTGGTAGTGGGCGCGGGTGCGAAAGTATTGGGGCCGATTACGGTAGCAAATGGCGCGAGAATTGGCTCTAATGCGGTGGTAGTGAAAGACGTTCCCGAAGGCGCGACGATGGTCGGTATTCCTGCTAAAATTGTTTCTGTTGATCAAGATTATCGTCGCCATCATCAACAATCGGTAGAACAAAAGATTTTTGATGCGTATGGAATGCCTAAAGATACGCCCGATATTGATCCCATGCAACATGCCATTAATCACATGTTAGATGATATTGATTTATTAGATAAAAAAATCCAAACATTATGCGCAGCCATTCAACAATTAGAAGGGCATCATTCCACAGATATTCCCCCTTTAGAATGCTTAAACATTCGAGAGAATCGAGAAAAGAAAATATTTAACGGACTGGATAAACCTTAATTGTTTCCGTTTAATATCTGCCGCACAAAAGGCAAGGTTAAAGCCTTTTTATTAGATAATGCGGCATCATCTAATTGAGCTAATAAAGCAATCGCTTGCGCTAATTCACCTTGTGTTTTTTCTAATAAAAATAAAGCAATTTTAGCAGGTAAATGCAAGCCACGAGTTTGCGCATGATGTTGTAAGGCTTGAATGGCTAAATCCATTTCTAAATGATTTAATGCAAACACACCTCCCCACAATAAACGGGAGACTAAATCAGGCCATTGCAAATCCAATTGTTTAGGCGCAGCGTTTGCGGTAATGAGCAAGGGAATGTGGGCATCACGCAAGGCATTAAATAAATGAAAAATAGCCCGCTCCCATTCTTGCAAACCCACAACCGCTTGCAAATCGTCTAAACACAATAAATCAACTGTTTCTAATCCCATTAAACTATCTGCCGAATAATGGCTTAATGTTTTTAACGGTAAATAAATCGGATTGCCACCGTGTTGGGTTAAATAATGACACGCGCCTTGTAACAAGTGACTTTTTCCCGTCCCTGTTGCCCCCCAAAAATATAAATAATGCCCTCCATTGCCTTGTAATGTGGCTTTAATCATTTCGATTAAATGGCGATTATTGGCATCGGGAATATAATTGGAAAAAGAAGCAGAATCTGATAATTTAATCCCCAATGGTAATTGTTGCATCATAATTAAAAAAACCTAGATTGGGATGGTAAATACAATTGAGTCTATGAGATAATCGTAGCTGATCTCTTTTCTTATTTTCAATGGATTTATCACAATGGACGCACAATTTTGGCATGACAGATGGCTGGCCAATCAGATTGGTTTTCATCAATCCGATGTTAATAATTATTTACAACAATATAGCGCACAATGGCAATTAGAAAAAGGGCAAGTCATTTTTGTCCCATTGTGTGGTAAAAGTTTGGATATGTTGTGGTTATTAGATCAAGGTTATCGCGTGATTGGAATTGAATTAAGTGCAATTGCGGTGGAATCTTTTTTTGTCGAGAATAAATTAATTCCTACCATTCGCCATGAAGGGCATTTTACTCGTTGGATGTTAGATGAATTAGAAATTTGGTGTGGCGATTTCTTTGATCTCGATCCAGAATTATTACCCACTGTTCATGCTGTTTATGACCGTGCTGCATTAATTGCATTACCACCAGAAATGCGTCCCCGTTATCAACAACATTTAGCCCGCTTTTTAACACAAGGCGCAAAAGAATTATTAATTACTTTAGATTATCCCCAATCATTGATAAGTGGGCCACCTTTTGCAGTGGCTGAAAAAGAAGTATTAACTCTCTGCGAAACGCAATTTACAGTTGAATCATTATCTCGTATTGAGTTGGCCTGTGATAATGGCAAATTCCGCCAAGCAGGCGTTCAACAATGGACAGAACAAGTGTTTTTATTAACACGACTGTAAAAATCTTTGGCTGAATCGGAATGGACAGAATTAACGTATTAATTCATTTCTGATTCAGACCAAAAATTTTATGAGTCATTTAATTTGAGTATCGCTATTTTTTAAACTTCATTTAGCCATACACACACTATTTGGTAAAGCCGTGATATTCATCCGATAAATCAGGCAGCCATAAAGTAATTTCTGGGAAAAGAATTAATAAAATTAAAGCCAGTAATTGCAACATCACAAAAGGAACAATTCCCTTATACAATACGCTAATACGCATTGTGGGAGGTGCCACTGCTTTTAAATAAAACAAAGAAAAGCCAAAAGGCGGTGTTAAAAAAGAAGTCTGTAAATTAACCGCAATCAAAATCGCAAACCAAGTTAATTCAAAACCAAAATGCGCCGCAATCGGTGCAATAATCGGCACCACAATAAAACAAATTTCTAAGAAATCTAAGAAAAAGCCTAAAATAAAAATCAGCAACATACTGATCAATAAAAATCCCCACGCACCACCGGGCAATTGCGTAAAAATATCATGTACCAAATCATCGCCGCCCATACTGACGAAAACCAAACCAAAAGCCGTCGCGCCTAACAGAATTAAAAAAACCATACTGGTTAAGCGAGTGGTTTGTTCTAATGCGATTTGTAAATTTTTCCACGTTAAACGACGATATAACACGCCTAATAATAATGCACCGACTGCGCCAATTGCTGCGGATTCTGTGGGTGAAGCGATGCCAAAGAAAATTGAACCTAAAACGGCAATAATTAACGTCAATACGGGCAAAATGCTACGGGCTAAACGCAAAGCAAATGCTTTATTCCATTGTCGTTTATCGGCGGGTAAAGCGGGTGCAATTTTGGGATTTAACCAAGCACGTAAAGCAATATAAAGCAAATATAATGCGATTAATAACATCCCCGGTACTAATGCGGCGATAAATAAACGCCCAACGGGTACGCCAACCACATCGGCTAATAAAATTAAAATCACACTGGGTGGAATAATTTGTCCCAACGTGCCTGCGGTGGCAATCGTGCCAGTGGCGAATTCGGGAGCATAGTTGTTTTTTAACATCGCAGGCAAGGCGATAATGCCCATAGTCACCACCGTCGCGCCCACCACGCCCGTAGTGGCAGCCAGCAACGCTCCAACAACCACCAATGATAACGCCATTCCACCGCGCATTGTGCCGAATAATAAACCCATACTTTCTAGCAAATCTTCGGCTAATCCCGATTTTTCTAATACCACGCCCATAAAAACAAATAATGGCACAGCTAATAAAGTAAAATTGGTCATAATGCCCCAGATACGCATGGGCAATAATTCAAAGAAATCTAAGCCTAAGAAAATCCCACCAAAACCAAAGGCAATCGCGCCTAATGTAAATGCCACAGGATAACCCACTAATAATAATCCCATTAGCACGGCAAACATCGCCAAAGCCCAATATTCTAATGCCATGAATGATAATAACTCTGTGGCGATGGTTTCCATTATTATGAATGCTCCTGATTGGACTTATCAAAAAGTTGTAAAAAATTTTCTAAAATATTAATTATTCCTTGCAACAATAACAAGCCAAAACCAAACACAATCGCTCCTTTTAAAATAAAACGATAAGGCAAACCACCAGGGTCTGGCGATCCTTCGCTAAATTGGTAGGAGCTATAAACAAATGGCCATGCGCTAATAATAATTAATAAACAATAAGGAATGAGCAGTAATAATCCTCCCCATATATTCACCCAAGCCCGTTTGCGATCCGTCATGTAACGACTTTGATAAAACACATCCACCCGCACATGACCATCATGTTTAAAAGTATAAGCCGCGCCCAATAAGAAAATTAAAGCAAATAAATGCCATTGCAATTCTTGTAATAGCACCGATCCAATACTAAATAATGAGCGCATAGAGACATCATAAACAATCACCAATACCATCGTTAATACCAACCATGCCACCCATCGTCCTGTCCATTCACTAAAGCCATTACCCATGCGGACTATTTGGTGCAACAGAGAAAAAAAAGAAGGTTTTTTCATCATAAATGATCCTATTCGCAAGCGATATTCTGGGGTAAAATGAGTCGATTTTTTTAATTTTCCTGATCGATTATCAGGCGATTTCTAATTTAAAACAAATCCTAATGAGTGCATTGATGAATCAATCTGTTCAACTTGACGTTAAATCATTAATTATTTACGGCTTACTTTTTATTTTATTATGGTTATCTCTAATAAAATTAGGCGGCAATCCTAGCATTGATCTTGACCCTTCTTGGATGTTGGTATTGGCTCATGCTTTTCAACATCATTGGCAAGCGGGAGTGGATTATATTTTTACTTATGGCCCTTTGGGTTATTTTGCTAATCCTTACGCGGCTTATTATGATAAAGTCAGTTTTAATTATTTTATTATATGGAGTGTGGCCAGTAGTTTTGTATTGGCAGGATTATTTTTAATTCGTTTTTCCCAATTACCCTATTTCATCGAAAAAGTTATTTACTTATTTTTGCTGATATTTATATTGGGGACTTGGACAGGAGATGCGCTTTATTTTTTAACCACAGTGGCTATTACGGTATTATTATTAGAACCTCCTCATTTTTTTAACCAGAAAATAAATTATATTATTCTACTGGCATTTTCTTTATTAATTTTAGCTATTTTGCCTTTATTAAAGTTTAGCTTTTTTCTTTTGAGTGGAATGGCGGTGATTGGTATTTTAATACATGTTTGGCACAAATATCATTATCAATGGGCTATTTTTGGTTTATTATTTTTTGTGGCTTCATTTTTAACGCTCTGGCTTATTTCAGGGCAGTCTATTTTTAATATCGCAGATTTTCTTTTAAATTCATGGCAAATCGCCAGTTATTACGATCAAGCCATGTCCAAAGAATCCAGCGAAGTGAGATTAAACACTTTTGATGCCACTGAATATTATTTTGCGGTGGCGGGTATAGTGACTTTAACCATTTTAATCGCATTAACTTGTTGTGTCGCGCCTAAAACATTAAAAAAAGGAATTGCGGCGGCTATTATTTTATGTGGATTATTTTTGACTTGGAAAGCAGGTTTTATTCGTCATGATAGTCATTCCATTATTTTCTTTTGTAGTTTGATGTTATTGCCTTTTTTTGTCAATTATCCTGCGCCTATTTCACCTTCGTTATTAATACTCATGAGAGGGCTGCTTTTTGCGACGGCTTTAATGGGATTATTAGGATTATTTTATGCGGGACATTTAAACCATGGTTATCATTTTAAGCATTTTATGGTGCATTGGCACATTGGAGTGATTGATAATTTAAAAACATTGAGTTCGCTCAACAGTGCCGCGATGAAACGGGATATAGAAAAAGCCCGCCTGCAACGACATTACGACTTTCCCCAAGTGCGTGCGGCAGTGGGACAAGCCCGCGTGGATATATTTTCTCCTCATCAAGGTATTCTTTTGCTTCATTCATTTCATTATCAGGCTCGGCCAATTTTTCAAGGCTATTCCGCTTATAATAAATCTTTATTGTCTTTAAATGCGCTTTCTTATGTGGGTGATAAAGCTCCCGAATTTGTGTTGTTTAAAATAACGCCTATTGATGGGCGATTTCCTTTAATTGAAGATTCTCAAGTGCTTAGAATATTATTACGGGATTATCGACCTATTTTGCTGGAAAAAGGATTTTTATTATTAAAGCGTGACGTTCGTGGAACAGGATTAGCAGAAACTGCTCCAGTTCCATTAATGCAAAAGACGGTTTCTTTTAATGAACCAATAGACATCACCCATTTAAAAGATAAAGCGTTATTATTACGGTTAGATATAGAACTTTCTTTTTGGGGTCAATGGGTGAAGCTATTATTCAAATTACCTGAAGTGTCCTTGGTGGTGCAAACGGATTCGGGAAACGAATTTACTTATCGGGTTGTTCCCAGTATGGCTAAAATGGATTTTATGTTTAATCCACTGGTAAAAAACGAAGAAGATTGGCTGCTTTGGCATCTGCAACAACCATTGGAAAAAATAAATTCATTCCATCTGACATTAAGACCACAATGGTCTTTTGATTCCACTCAACTCATGCGTTTATTTTATCCTGAAATTAAGGTTTATTTGAGTGAAAACGAAACAACACCTCATTCAATACCCACACCGTGAATTAAGTTGGGCTTTTAAAAATCATAACCTAAAGAAAGAATAAATTGACGTTCTTCGCCAATTGTGCCTTTATCCATCCACGTGGCGCGAGGATAAGTGGGATAGACAATTTTTTGGTCTAATAAGTTATTAATATGCAGGTTCAAATAAGTTCCTTTAGCCAGCCAATCTTGAAAACGCACATTTGTCCCTAGAATAAAATAATCATTGCCTTCTTCTCCCGTAATGTAACGTCCAAAACTACCGTCACTATTTTTCAAAGTAGAATCAAAAAAGAGCGACATTTTGGAAACATAATAACCCGTCATTCCCAAACTCCATTGCGAATTCAATTGATAACTGAGTTTTAATTGTCCCAGTAAAGAAGGCGAATAAGCCGCTTTAATAGTCGAATTATCTTGGTTATTGGTTTCTTGATAGGTCAGATTTAATTCAAATTGCCATTGATCCGCAGGATTACCGCGTAATCCTAATTCTAATCCATTGGTTGACCAACTTCCAGAATTACCTAAAATAACCACATATTGACTATCTGCGCTAGAAGTCACAGTTCGGCTTAATAAATTCTTTAAACGGTTATGAAAAATATTAGCCGTGAGACCATATTGGGGCGTGAGACTGGTTAAATAATTTAACTCAATCGTTTCAATTTCCTCATTTTCCAAACTCGGTAAATTGGGGTTAATGCGTGCCGTCGTGTTTTGGCCAAAAGAAGGCGAATTAATCGCTTTACCATACATTAATTTAAACAAATGCGTCTCATTAGGCGTATAAATCACAGCCAAACGCGGAATTAATGTCACATCTTGTTTGTCATAGTAAAAATTCCAACTGCGATACTGCTCAGGCGTATATCCGTACTCAAAAGCAGCGTCATAACCCAATTGCTCTTCCAAACGTAAACCTGCAACCCATTTCCACTGCTCATTTTGCGTATAACTTATTTGCGAAAATAGTGCGCGTTTCACCAACGCTTCACCCGGTGCTAAACGTTGTGTAGAATCATTTAACGAAGGAATCGGCCACGGTGGAATGTCAATATAAGTGGAAAGTTCTGGCGTGTGGCGGTAATAAAGCCCTGATAACCAATCGATTTTTTCCGACGCTTTCCAATTTAACGTCACTTCTCCTTCGTAGCTTCTGGAGCGTTCGGTTTGTACACTCCATAAATCCGTCGCTGATATCGAATCGTAATCATAGTAAGCATTAATATGAGCGTAAGTCAAATGAGCATTTAATGCCCATTGTTCGGATAAGTCTGTTTTGTAATTGAGACGTAAGCGGGTGGACTCACTATAGCGAATCGTGCCGCTACGAGAAACAGGATTGGTCATTAACCCACCTGTTCTGTTTTTATTATGCGTCAAATCTACAGAAAAATCTTGATAACTGGCTGAAATATCAACATAAGTTTCTGCTTTTTCTAAATGATCTTTCGTGCTGAAGTCAGGAGCGACCGGATATTGACGCGAACTTAAATCAGTATAACATTGATCATGGCCATCATCACGGTAATAGCCAAGATTGACTACAACCTGACCCTTTTCGTATTTATAACTGCTGCGAGCAGTACGACGTTGAATGCCGTTTGTACCGACCGAAGCAGAGACACTGGAGGCATAACCCTGTTCTTGATGTACTTCATTAGTAATAATATTGATAACACCAAAAGAGGCACCGCTGCCATAAATCGTTGATTGCGGCCCGCGCACAATTTCAATCCGATCAATCGCTTCGACGGGAACATTGATACTAGAAAAAAAGTAGGTGGAATCGTAATCAGAGACGTGATTTACCCCATTGATCAACACAATAATATTACGATTAGTCGAACTGGGGGCAAGATAGCCGCGCACACCATACGCAGGGCCACTGGGGCCATAATTGTCCAGCTTATACATGCCCGACACGTGGTCTAAAATATCCGTCAAACGACTGTAACCGTAGCGTTGAATGTCTTGGCGCGTCACCAACACCACGCTGGCAGGCACCACGCTAATTTTTTCAACTGTTTTGCCCGCGGTTTCAATCTCAACACTCATCAAGTCAAGCAAAGACAACGACATTAATTTTTTTACATCGTCTAAGTTTTGGTCATCATTCGCATGGCAAGCTAGCGCGACACAAAAAGACAAAAACGATCCGTAAAAATGGTGTTTCATTCACAAGCTCTCCTCATTGTCACTTGATTTATTACTTATTTTACAATTCAAAACAATCGACGCAGAGATCGATGTGGGGTAATTGAGGGAGCTATTTTAAATGAATTGAGAAAAAAGAAAAAGAGAATTAAATCTGTAAAATTAGAAGTAATGCGCACTTCTATTAAGCATTAAAAATCGTAACCCAATGAAAAAATAAATTGTCGTTCTTCTCCAATTGCGCCTTTATCCATCCAAGTATTTCTGGTGTGAGTGGGGTGGATAACCTTTTGATCTAACAGATTATTTATACGTAAACTCACAGAAGTTCCTTTAGAGAGCCAATCTTGAAAACGTACATTTGCGCCTAATACAAAATAACCCTCACTTTCTTTTCCAGTAATATATTGACCAAATCCACCCTCAGAATTAGCCAATGTGGGATCGAAAAATAAGGACATTTTAGAAACATAATAGCCTGTCATTCCCAAACTCCATTGCGAATCCCATTGATAACTTAATTTTAATTGTCCCAATAAAGATGGAGAATAAGATACTTTAATGTTCGGATTATTAACATCTTTCGTGTGCTGATAAACAAAGCCTAATTCAAATTGCAAGTTATCATAAGGATTTCCCTGTAAACCTAATTCCACGCCATTGGTAGACCAACGCCCTGCATTTCTCAAAGAAAAAGTATATTGATTGCTGCCCGTTAATATGCCTATATTGCTAAATAAACCACTTAAACGATTATGAAAAAAATGCGCCGTGATGCTGTATTTAGGAGATAAAGTCGCCAGATAATTTAACTCCAAAGTTTCTATCTCTTCGTTTTTTAGACGAGGCGAATTATCATTTAATTGTGCAGTGGTATTCTGACCAAAAGAAGGCGCATTAATCGCTTTACCATACATTAATTTTAATAAATGAGCGTCATTGGGTGTGTACAGCACAGCCAGACGCGGAATCACTGCAATATCTTGTTTTTCATAGTAAAAATTCCAAGCACGATGGGTTTCTGGAGTGTAACCATATTCTGAAAACGTGTTATAGCCCGCTTGTTCTTCTAAACGTAAACCCGCCACCCATTTCCAACGATCATTAAGAGAATAACTAAATTGAGAAAATAAAGCCCGCTTTGCCAAAGCCTCACCCTCTTCTAAACGCTGGGTAGAATTTTGAAAAGACACAAAAGGAAATGACGGCACATCAAGATAGGTAAAAACCTCTGGAGTATAACGATAATAAGCCCCTAATAATCCATCTAAATTTTCACTTTTCCAAGCCAATGTCATTTCAGCTTCATAAGTTCTGGTTTTTTCAAATTGAACCGACCAAAGATCAGTGGCAATACTTGAATCGTAGCTAAATTCGGTATCTGCTTCAATATAAGCAACATGGCTGTTTAATGACCACTGATCGTTTAAATCTATTTCGTACCCCAAACGCAGGCGATTGGCTTCATGCAGTCGCACAGAGCCAGTCCGAATGTGTGGACGGGTGGCAATTCCGCCCACTTTGCTTCGATGATGCGTAAAAGTGAGAGAAAATGGCTCATAACTCGCTGATATATCAAGATAAGTGTGCGCCGACTCCAGTTGTCCTTTAGTTGAAGCCTTTGGCGGTAAACCAAAATCTCTTGTGGTTAAATCTGAATACTTAAAATCCCCGCCGTCCGTTTTGGCGTAACCAGTATTGACCACAATGTTCGCTTTTTCCTGTTTGTAACTGGTACGTGCCGTGCGTTTATGCAGCCCATCCGTTCCCAGCGAAGCCGTGACACTCGATGCAACGCCTTGTTCTTGATGCAATTCATTGGTAATAATGTTGATCACGCCAAAAAAAGCCCCACTGCCGTAAATGGTTGATTGCGGCCCGCGTACAATTTCGATACGATCAATCGCCTCCACCGGTATGCTTATGCTGCTTATAAAGTAAGACGATGCGTAGTCAAAAACGTGATCAATCCCATTGATCAAGATAATCACATTTCGACTGACACCCGGATTTAAATAGCCGCGAACACCATAGGCAGGCCCACCTAATCCATAAAAATCAATTAGATACATGCCCGAAACATGCCGCAAAATATCCGCTAATTGTGTATAACCATAACGTTGAATATCTTGACGAGTAACCAAAATGACACTTGCCGGTACATCACTGATTTTTTCTGTGGTTTTACCGGCTGTTTTAATTTCCACATCCATGAGTTCTTTTAAGGATAACGATAAAAGTACTTTTAACTTTTCTCTTTCATTTTCTTCCAAAGCAAACGCAGGATGAGTGTGAAATAAAATAAATAAAGAAAGAAATAATCGCCATCGTTGATGACATTTCATCTGATGATTCTCCAACTTAAAAATCATAACCTAACGAAAAAACAAATTGCCGTTCTTGACCTATTGCGCCTTTATCTATCCAAGCATTTCTTGGATAAGTAGGGTGAATAATTTTTTTATTCAGAAGGTTATCAATTCGCAAACTCAAATAAGTGCCTTTATCCCACCAATCTTGAAAACGCAGGTTTGTACCTAATACAAAATAATTATTACTTTCTCTCCCCTCAATATAGCGACCAAAACTGCCATCATTATTAGGCAATGTGGGATCGAAAAAGAGCGACATTTTAGAAACATAATAACCCGTCATTCCCAAACTCCATTGCGAATTCCATTGGTAACTCAATTTTAATTGTCCCAATAGCGAAGGCGAATAAGGAACTTTAATATGAGCTTGGTTCATGTCTTTGGTTTTCTGGTAAGTGAAACCCAATTCAAATTGCCAATTGTCATAAGGATTACCTAATAAATTTAATTCAACTCCATTCGTTGACCAATCTCCATAATTTCCCAAAACAAAACTATATTCATCTTCACTTGTTAATTTACGTTGACTGTTTAATAAACCACTTAAACGATTGTGGAAAAAATGCGCAATAAAACTATATTTAGAAGAAAAACTATGAAGATAATCTAACTCAAATGTTTCAATTTCCTGATTGGTTAAAATAACTCCATTTGAATTTAATTGTGCGGTGGTATTTTGCCCAAAAGAAGGCGAAGTAATTGCCTTACCATACATCAACTTAAACAAATGGTCGTCATTCGGCGTATAAAGCAAAGCCAATCGTGGAATGACGGCTACTTTTTGCTTATCATAGGAATAATTCCACGCCTGATAAACCTCCGAAGTATAACCATATTCAGAAAAAGTGCTATATCCCAATTGCTGCTCTAAACGCAATCCCGCTACCCATTTCCAATGCACATTCGGCGCATAGCCAATTTGAGAAAATAAAGCCCGTTTTGCCAATGCGTCGCCATCTACTAAACGTTGGGTAGAATTGTGAAATGAGGGCATGGGAAAAGGAGGCACATCTAAATAAGTCGAAACACTGGGCGCATGACGATAATAAAGCCCAGAAATCCAATCTAATTTTTCGCCTTTATAATTAAGTATTAATTCTGCTTCATAGGCTTCCGTTTCTTCTCTTTGTACCGACCACGCATCAGTGACTACATTAGAGTCATAATTGTGTAAGGTATCCGCTATAATGTAGGTCAAACGTCCATTTATCATCCACTGATCCGCGAATTCTTTCTGATACCCCAAGCGTAAACGGCTGGCCTCATGATCCCGCACACTCCCAGTACGCGCATGCGGGCGAGAAATAAAACCTTCTTCTTTGCTTTGATTGTAAGTAAAATCAGCAGAAAAATCCTGATAACGGGCTGAAATATCAAGGTAAGTTTCTGCCGCTTCTAATCTACCTCCCGTAGAAGCATCAGGTGGCAAACCAAAAGAGTGAGAGGTTAATTCTGAGTACAAAATATCTGCGCCATCGCTTTTGGCGTAACCTGTATTAACAACAATTTGCCCTTTTTCTGATTTGTAACTGGTGCGGGCGGTGCGCTTGTGAATACCGTCTGAACCTATGGAAGCGGTCACTCGTGAGGCAACTCCTTGTTCTTGAGAGATTTCATTGGTAATGATATTAATCACACCAAAAAATGCGCCGCTGCCGTAAATCGTCGATTGCGGGCCGCGCACAATTTCAATGCGGTCAATGGCTTCTACGGGGACAGCAATATTATTAGAAAAGTAAGACATATTGTAGTCAAAAACGTGTTCGATACCATTGATCAAAATGATAATATCCCGATTGGGGCTGGCGGTGCTGATATAACCCCGCATCCCATAAGCAGGACCCCCCGCGCCATAGAACTCCAGTTGATACATGCCCGCAACGTGTTGTAATATATCATTTAATTGAGTATAACCATAACGTTGAATATCTTGACGAGTGACTAACACCACACTGGCGGGTACATTACTGATTTTTTCAGTAGTTTTACCGGCGGTTTCAATCTCAATTTCCATGAGTTCTTTTAGAGATAACGATAAGAGTGTTTTTAATTTTTCTTTTTCATTTCCCAAAGCCAACGCAGAATAACTATAAAACAAAATGAATAAAGCAAAAAATAATAACCAACGCCGATAAAGTTTCATTTGATAATGCTCAAGTATTGATTTTTAAAATTATATTTCTCAGCCATCGCTGCGCCATTTGAATCATAACCAAATACCCTTCTAATATCAATGTAAGTTGTAGGTATTTAATGATCGACTCGGTTAAACGCCCATCAGAATGCTCATACGGACATAAAAATGTAATCAAGCACAGAAACACCCTACGAATCAAAATAATCATGTTCTGATTTACGCACTCCGTGCTAAGATAACCGACAACACCACTAAGGCAAAAACCACCAAAATCTAAAAAAATAATGCCAAAAAAAGAATAATTATCTCTTTATTTTTCCGCTTCATCATAAAACAGGATAAACCGAATGCCTGAAATCATACCATCAGATAATGTAGGAATTGTCACCCCACAACGTCACCATTTTACCACAGCTTTAGCCTTAGATTGTGGGCGTGTTTTACCCCAATATGAATTGGTTTATGAAACTTATGGCACTTTAAATAAAGCCCGCTCTAATGCCATTTTAATTTGTCACGCATTAAGTGGCGATCATCATGCTGCGGGTTATCACCACGCCGAAGATCGCAAAGCAGGTTGGTGGGACAATTGTATTGGCCCCAATAAACCCATCGATACGCAACGTTTCTTTGTGGTTTCTTTAAATAATTTAGGGGGATGTCGTGGCTCAACAGGGCCAATTAGTTTAAATCCAGAAACCCAACGTCCTTATGGGCCTGATTTCCCAATTATTACCGTACGCGATTGGGTACACAGTCAGGCGCAATTAGGTGCGTTATTAGGGATTGAACAATGGGCAGCGGTAATTGGGGGGAGCTTGGGCGGAATGCAGGCTTTGCAATGGGCAATGACTTATCCTGATAAATTGCGCCATTGCATTGCCATTGCATCTGCGCCAAAATTATCTACGCAAAATATTGCATTTAATGAAGTGGCTAGACAAGCCATTATGACCGATCCTAATTTCCATGAAGGGCGTTATTATGATTATCAAGTGATTCCTAAACAAGGCTTAATGTTAGCGCGAATGTTGGGGCATATCACTTATTTATCTGAAGATGCCATGCGTGCCAAATTTGGGCGAGAATTGCGTGAAGGAAAATTGAACTTTAGTTTTGATGTTGATTTTCAAATTGAAAGCTATTTGCGCTATCAAGGGCGTTCTTTTGTAGACCGTTTTGATGCCAATACTTATTTATTAATGACTAAAGCGTTAGATTATTTTGATCCGGCCAGTGAGTATGATCACAATTTATCAGCCGCTTTAGCTATTGCTCAAGCGAAATTTTTAGTGATTTCTTTTACCAGTGATTGGCGTTTTTCTTCGGAGCGTTCTAAGGAAATTGTTAAGGCTCTATTAGACGCAAGAAAAAAAGTCACTTATTTAGACATTAAAGCGGATGATGGACATGATGCGTTTTTAATGCCTATTCCTCTTTATTTTTCGGCACTCAAAGCCTATTTAAAAACGGTAGCGGATGAAAGTGATGAAATTACGCACTGATTTAGCTTTATTAAGCGATTGGATTAAGCCTCATAGCCATGTTTTGGATTTGGGTTGTGGGGATGGTACTTTATTGGCTCATTTACGCGATACTCGCTCAGTGAGCGGTTATGGCGTTGATATTGACGAGAATAAACTGATTCGCTGTATTGAAGCAGGTATTTACGTGATTCATAGCGATTTGAATAAAGGCTTGTCGCAATTCAGTGATAAAAGTTTTGATAATGTCATTTTAACCCAAACATTACAGGCATTAAAACGCCCTGATTTATTATTATTAGAAATGATGCGGGTGGGAGAGGAAGCGATTGTGACTTTTCCTAATTTCGGTCATTGGGCGTGTCGTTTTGATATTTTCTTTCGCGGACAAATGCCATTATCTCGGGCTTTACCCAATGAGTGGTATCGCACGGAGAATATTCATTTATGCACTTTGAAAGATTTTGAGCAATTATGTCAGACTTTGAACATTAATATTATGCAACGCGCTATTGTTGATACGGGACATCGCAGTACGGCATTAATGCGTTTATTACCCAACTTAATGGGAGAAATTGCGATTTATCGTTTACGCTTAATGCCTAAGGTTAATGCTTAATTTTTCAGTAGGGAAGTAAAAGACGATGAAAATTATTATTTTAGGTGCGGGCGTGGTGGGAATTACCACGGCTTATTATTTAAATCGGGCAGGTCATGATGTCACGGTCATTGAGCAGAAAGAAGGCGCGGGTTTAATGACCAGTTTCGCCAATGGGGGGCAGTTAAGTTATTCCTATACTGATCCTGTGGCGCAGCCTTATTTATTGGCGCAATTACCTGAATTAATGTTGCGTTATTATGCGCCATTGGCGATTCGTTTTTCTTTATCGCCTGAATTTTTGCGCTGGGTATGGTTATTTTTAAAAAATTGTCGCGCTTCTCGTGTGCCAGAAAACACGTTAAAAACGTTAAAATTAGCGTTTTATTCACGAGAACAATTACATCAATTATTAGCAGAATGCCCAGAATTATCTTTTCATTATCAACAAAACGGTAAAATGTACCTATATTTTGATGAGAAAGAAATGCAGCGCGGTCAAAAACGCTGTGCATTTAAAAATCAATGGGGCTGCCAACAAGAAGTGTTTTCTGCCAGTGAATGTTTGGCGAAAGAACCGCAATTAAAACATGTTAAATCAACTTTAGTGGGTGGAGTCTTTTCGCCTTTAGATGAATGTGGAAATGCGTATTTATTTACGCAGCAATTGGCGCATTATTGTCAGCAGCAAGGGGTGGCATTTCTATATAACACCACCGTGAAGAAACTACACGCGGTGGATGATTGGATCAGTGAAGTTCATACGTCGCGTGGAATTTATTCTGCGGAGGCGTTTGTATTGGCGGCGGCCATCCAAAGTCCAGTGTTATCAAAGCCTTTGGGAGTTTATTTGCCTGTTTATCCCATGAAAGGCTACAGTTTAAGTATTCCAATAACGGCGCAATCACCACACACGTGTTTGACAGACAGTCAGCATCGAACAGTTTACAGTTACTTAGGTGATATATTACGTGTGGCGGGTATGGCTGAGGTGGGCAGTGAGGATTTGGATTTGACCCCTAAGAAGTTGGCCATGATGTTGGAATTGGCACAACAGACTTTTCCTGACGGGGGTCACTATGAAAACAGCCAGTTTTGGGCGGGAGTGCGTCCGATGACTCCTGACAGTGCGCCTATTTTGGGCGTTTCTCCGTATCGTAATTTGTATTTTAATATAGGACATGGTATGTTGGGTTGGACGTTGGCTTGCGGCAGTGCGGCTGTATTGACCGACATCGTCTCACAAAAAACGCCACAAATTGCGGTGGAGGGTTTTCGCTGGGATCGGTTTTGATGAATTATTTTTTTACACTTCAAGAATTACGCCTAGGGCGGGCTTCAAGCGCACGCCAGTGATTTTAAATTTAACACCATAATGTAAACCCTGAATATTGTTGCGTTATTTTTGTACTTCTCAACTTACACTTGCCTGCGTTTCCCCTAAACTGCTATCATGTTTGATTCAGTCGAAATTTATCCTGTTAAGCGGCTGTTAAACGGGTTTAAATGCGTTGTTTTTTCGATAAAACAAAGGCTTAACCTCCTTGCTTATTCTAATGAGTTACATTCAGAATAGGCTGTGTAATCCGAAAGGAGTTTTAATGAAACATTATGAAATTGTATTTCTGGTTCACCCCGACCAGAGCGAACAAGTCCCCGCTATGGTAGAGCGTTACCGTGCCATGATTGAAGGCAAAGGCGGCGCGATTCATCGTCATGAAGATTGGGGACGGCGACAATTGGCGTATCCTATCAACAAAGTGCATAAAGCGCACTATGTGCTGATGAATATTGAATGCGATACAGAAGTGTTGGAAGAACTACACAGCGCGTTTCGCTTCAACGATGCGGTCATTCGTAATCTGATCATCCAATGTAAAGCCGCGATCACCGAGCCTTCTCCGCTGATGCGCGTGAAAGACGAGCGCGAAGAAAGCCGCTTGGATGACGAAGATGATATGGATGACGAAGACGATTTGGACGACGAAGAACAAGACGATTTGGTTTAATTCGCCAAATAATGCTGTTTTTCTCTGTACATTTCTCAAGTCACGCATTGCTTTTATTCACTGCAAAATAGGTTATATTTATGTCTCGTTTTTTTCGCCGTAAAAAACACTGTCGTTTCACTGCCGAAGGGGTTTCTGAAATCGACTATAAAGACATTGCCATTTTAAAAAGTTACATTACCGAAACTGGCAAAATTGTCCCCAGCCGAATCACTGGCACTAAAGCCCGTTATCAACGGCAATTAGCACGCGCCATTAAACGCGCTCGTTATATCGCCTTATTGCCTTATTCCGATTCTCACGAATAAGCCCACTGACTCACGAGGTTTGAACAATGGAAGTGATTCTGCTTGAAAAAGTGAATAATCTGGGTAACTTAGGCGATCAAGTCTCTGTACGTCCCGGTTATGGTCGTAATTATCTGATTCCCCAAGGCAAAGCCGTGCCAGCTACGGCAACGAATGTGGCTGCTTTTGAAGCGCGCCGTGCCGAATTGGAAAAAGCCCAACAAGCCCTATTGGCCGATGCCAAAGCGCGTGCTGAAAAAATAGAAGCGGCTACCTTAATTATTCCGCGTAAAGTGGGTATGGAAGGTAAATTATTTGGTTCCGTAACGGCTTTGGATATTGTCGAAGCGGCTAAAACCATTCAATTAGACCTTCGCAAGCAAGATATTCGTTTGCCGAATGGGCCGATTCGCTTGACGGGAGACTATCAAGTTGAACTGGGATTGCATGCGGATGTGGTCACGCACATTAAAGTACAAGTGGTTGCTGAAGATTAAGCCTCATTGATACTTTTATTAAGCCCGTAAAAAGAAAAATAAAATAATTTTCTTTTGCGGGCTTTTTTTAAGTCGTTTTCAAAGAAAGTAAATTCATAATAATAGCTTGATAAGCTATACCAATTTTTTCAGAGTCGTATAATAATACTTTTCAAATAGGAGAGAATAATGAACAAAAGATATGAAGATTTAGAAGAATTAATGTCAACAGGTGAAGCGAGAGAAGTGAAGCGAGCGATGGCAGTAAGAATGTCTTTGCTTGGTTTTGTGCGTGCGGAAGCGGCTTTAGCGTGTTGTGTCAGTGTGCAATTTGTGGATAAATGGAAAGCCATTTATTTAGCGTCAGGGGTTGAAGGATTAAAGTTAGCGTATAAAGGCTCACCAGGGTATTTAAAGCCGCGTGAACGAGAAGATGTGATTAATTGGATACAAGAAAAGAAGACAATAACAATAGAGGAACTAAAGAGATACTTAAAAGAGGAGTATGATGTTTTCTATTCTTCAAATACTTCTTATACTAAATTATTAGAAGAAGCGAATTTAAGTTATAAGAAGACACACAAAGAGAATTCGGCAAAAGATGAGGTAAAAGTAGAAGCTAAAAAAAAAGAGATTAAGGATTTAATAGATAAGGAGCGTGAACAGATAGAAAGTGGAGAGGTAATGTACTGGATGCAAGACGAAAGCCATCAGTTGTGGGGAGATATTTGTGGTTATGTTTGGTCGAAAAAAGGAGAAAGAACGTCAATAAAGATGAGTAATTATCGCACTTCTCAAACGTGGTATGGAGCGGTGAATATTTATACGGGAGAATTTATTTTAGATAGGGCAAAGAAAGCTGATACAAAATATACGATAGACTTTATTAACTGGCTCATTTACAGATATAAAGAAGCCCGTCATGTGATTATTTGGGATGGTGCAAGTTATCATCGTTCTGAAGGTTTAAGAACTTATTTAGAGAAATTAAATGGGGGACTTCCAGAATCAGAATGGAAAGTTCGTTTATTAAGATTTGCACCTAATGCCCCAGAGCAAAATCCAGTCGAGGATATTTGGCTTCAAGGTAAGAATTGGGTCAGAAAGAATTTTCATCGCCTATCAAGCTTTAAAGAAGTCACTAGTATGTTTGAGACCTTTTTGTCAGGTAAAGTGTTTAAGTTTAATAAAATTAAACAGTATCTTATACCTAATATCTAGGTAGATATTAAAACTTAATTTGTTTTTATATCTCACATAATTTTGGTATATCCTGTTTGCATTATAACGGCGGTCAGATTATTTTCCCAATCACCGTCTCTCTGCTTCATGCCGCCTATGCAGAATCTTTCCATTGACCCTTCAGATCGGGCAGTCAAAGCCTTAAAAACTCCGCCTCATTCCATTGAAGCGGAACAGGCCGTTTTGGGCGGTTTAATGCTCAACAATGAAACGTGGATTTTAATCGCCGACCGTTTATCTGAACTTGATTTTTATCGTCCTGAACACCGTCTTATTTTTAAATCAATACAACTTTTGGCTGAAAACGGCCAACCCTATGATGTCATTACTTTATCTGAGTCGTTAGAACGTTTACAAGTGTTAGAGCGGGCGGGGGGCTTTGCTTATTTGGGCTTGTTGGTGGCGCATACGCCTAGTGCCGCCAATATTGTGGCGTATGCCACGATTGTGCGCGAGCGGTCTGTTTTACGTCAATTGATCGAGGTGGGAACGCAGATTGCCACTATGGCTTTTGAACCAGAAGGGCGTAGTATTGCGGAGTTGTTGGATCAAGCCGAGCGTTTTGTATTTCAAATCGCTGAACAAGGCAAACGGCAACAAGGGGGATTTCGGGATATTAAGATTGTATTATCAGAAACTTTAGATCGTATTGATGCCATGTTTCACCGTGGCAAGCAATATACAGGAATTTCAACGGGATTTAAAGATTTTGACGATCAAACATCAGGCTTACAAGCCTCTGATTTAATTATCATTGCGGGAAGACCTGCGATGGGAAAAACCACTTTTGCCATGAACATAGCCGAATACGTCGCACTCAGCAGTCAGATGCCCGTGGCTGTATTCAGTATGGAAATGCCCGCGGAACAATTGGCAATGCGCTTAATTGCTTCATTATCGCGTATTAATTTGCAAAGTGTACGTACAGGAAAATTACACGACGAAGATTGGCCACGCATTACCAGTGCCATTAGCCAATTGTCTAATGCGAAATTATTTATTGATGACAGCGCGGCATTAAGCCCCACCGAATTGCGGGCGCGTTCTCGACGATTAGCCAGAGAATATGGACAATTAGGATTAATTGTGGTCGATTATTTACAATTAATGCAAATCCCCGGTCATAAAGAAAATCGCACCAATGAAATTTCAGAAATTTCCCGTTCATTAAAAGCATTAGCAAAAGAATTAAATGTTCCCGTCATTGCTTTATCGCAACTCAATCGCGGTTTAGAACAACGTCCCAATAAACGCCCTGTGATGTCCGATTTACGCGAATCAGGTGCCATTGAACAAGATGCGGATGTGATTGTGTTTATTTACCGCGATGAGGTTTATCATGAAAACAGCGATGATAAAGGCACTGCGGAAATTATTATCAGTAAACAAAGAAATGGCCCTATCGGCACAGTGCGTTTAACTTTCTTAGGTGAATTAACAAAATTTGAGAATTTCAGCGCAGGCGATGCGTTTTATGGCGATACTTATGTCAGTAGTCCGGTGCCGGATATGGATGATTTTTAATTTAAACAAACAAAATCTGAAAATAGCCAAACCAAAAAGATATGATTTAATTTTGGCACAGCGGTTTATCAATTTTTAATTGGATATTTATTATGTCAATTCCTCCCGCCTTTCAATCTTCCGAAAATGACACAGCTCATCTCTTAGCGGTTGATGATCATCATTCTAATTTAATGTTGTTGGAACGGACTTTAAAACGACAACATTATCAAATTACGACCGTCCAAAGTGGACAAGAAGCATTAGAGGTGGTGGAAAAAGAAAATATTGATTTAATTCTGCTTGATATTAATATGCCAAATATGAGCGGTTTTGAAGTCTGTCAATATTTAAAACAAAATCCTAAACATTGCGACATTCCTATTATTTTTATTAGCGCATTAGGAGAAATGATTGATAAAATAAAAGCCTTTTCTCTAGGGGCAGTGGATTATATCACTAAACCTTTTGAACGCGCTGAAATTATTGCGCGCATTAATACGCATATCCGTATGAGACAAATGCAAAAGCGTTTAGAACAACAAAATGCTTTATTGCAAGGTGCGCAAGAAGAATTAAAACAAACGCATGAAGCCTTAGAACAGCGCGTTAAAGAACGAACCTTAGATTTACAACGTCGAGATAAATTAATGGTGGCCACCGCTTCGGCTGTCACCGCTTTATTTATGACCGACAGTTACACCGATGCCATGATGGAAGCCTTGCGCACTTTAGGCGAAGTGGCTGAAGTGGGACGGGTTTATTTTTATGAAAATCATTTAAATCGAGAAAAACAATGGGTCATGACGCAACGTTTCTCTTGGGTGAGTCCCACATTAACGCATCCATTACCAGAACCGCGTCATTTACAAGATTTATCTTATGATGAATATATGCCGAATTGGCAAAAGATTTTGGCTAAAGGAAAGGCAATTAAAGGCTTAACCAAAGAATTTATTGATCCTGAGAAAAAGTTTTTAGAAGCACAAAATATTGAAGCCATTTTATTAGTGCCGATGATTATTCAAGATCGCTTTTGGGGATTTATTGGTTTCGACGATTACCACAGCCAACGCCAATGGAGCGACAGTGAGGTGGCTGCTTTGCAAACGATGGCAGGCAGTCTGGGCGGGGCGATCATTCGTAAACAAGCGGTAGAAGCCCTTAGAGAGAGCGAAAACCGCTTTCGCAGTGCATTTGAACACGCGCCCGTCGGCATGGCATTAATTAGCAATCAAAATCAACAATTATTACAAGTCAATCAAGCCTTATCGACAATTTTAGGCTATTCTCCACAAGAATTAATGGGAAAAACATTACAAGATTTTTGTGAAAAAGAAGGCATCACCATTAGCAAAACATTAAGCGATCCACAAGAACAACAATATCGTCATGCTAATGGTAAAATGATTTGGTTGGCAGTTAGTTCTGCCACGCCCATGAACAGTCATTATCGCATTAGCCATATTGTTGATGTCACCGCGAAAAAACAAGCAGAAACCGCTTTACGTAATAGTGAAATGCGTTTTCGCAATATTTTTGAAAATGCACCAATTGGGATGGCATTAACGGATTTTACCGATCATATTCAAGTGATTAATAGCCGTTTTTGTCAAATGTTGGGTTATAAATCCGATGAAATTATTCGCCGTAAATTAAGCAGTTTAGAATGGCAACAATTGCGCTCTGGACAATTAATGGATGCGCGTCATGAAGAAAATCGACAGCTTTATCAATTAGAACGCTGTTATCGGCATCGTAACGGTGATCCCGTGTGGGTTGTGGTCAGTACTTCGGTTCAATACAATACCGCGGGCGTTCCCCTGTATCGTATTAATCAATTACTGGATATTTCTAAGCGCAAAGCCATCGAAAAAGAATTGCAAGATTTAAATATTCAATTAGAAAAAAGAGTGAGTCAACGCACCGCAGAATTATCCACCATTACCGCGATGCAATCCAGTTTTATTCGTAATCGAGACAGCAATATTGTTTTTAAAGATATGCTGGAAAGTTTATTGAAATTAACAGACAGCAGTGAAGGTTGTTTAATTGATATTCACTATCAAACTCAGGGGTGTTATTTATTATTTTACCGTACTTTTAAATACACCGAAACGCAATCTTCTCCCGCGCAATATGGTTTTTTTAAACCACCGCCTATTTTACATACTTTAATTAATACAGGTGGAATCATTTGTGAAAATAATCCGCAATATCCACCTGCTGATTATGGCTTATTATTTCCCATCGCAAAATTTAGAAATATTTTAGCCTTACCTTTATATTTAGGGGAACAGATTTTAGGTCTAGTTTTACTGGCTAATCGTCCTAATGGCTATCATGCAGAATTTGCTGAATCTTTAGAGCCTATTTTAACCACCATTAGCCAAATTAGTGAAGCCTCACGTAATGAACAACGTCGCTTACAAACACAGGCTTTATTAAGAACATTAATTGATTCCGTACCCGATTTAATTTTCTGCAAAGATAGACAAGGTATTTATGTTGAATGCAATCCTGCATTTAGTGCATTATTAGGGCGTTCGCGTCAAGAAATTATTGGTTGTACGGATCAACAATTATCTTCGCCGTGGGCAACGGCTTTTGCCACGCATCAAGATGAGCGGGTGATGTTATATCACGAACCCAGTCATCATGCGGAATGGGTGGATTATCCTGATGGGCGGCGAGTCTTTTTAGATACGGTTAAAACGCCTATCATTGACAATCAACATTACGTCTATGGATTAATTTCTATTAGCCGCGACATTACGCAACGATTAGCGGTAGAAGAAGCCTTGCGTCATAGTGAACAACGTTTGCAATTGGCCTTGTCTGCGGCTAATTATGAATTATGGGAAGTGAATATTAGTAATGGTGATATTATTACCATTCCACAACAATTGTTTTATCAACTGGGTTATTCCAGTGAACAATTCCCGCGCCATTTTCGTCATTGGGCAAAATTAATTCACCGAGAAGATGTGCCAATTATGCTCAGTAGCTTACGCGATCATTTTCATCATCAACAAGCGGTTTGGCATTATGAATATCGTCAACGTGCTTTTGATGGTCAATGGGTGTGGCATTCTTTGGATGGTAAAGTGGTGGAATATGGCGATAATCGTTTGCCATTGCGTTTATTAGGCATTGCCACGAATATCACCGAACGCAAACACACCGAACAAGCCCTGCGCGAAGCCAAAGAAGCCGCTGAAGCCGCGAATCGCGCTAAAAGCACTTTTCTCGCCAATATGAGCCATGAATTGCGCACGCCTATGAATGCAATTTTAGGCTTTTGTCAATTGCTACAACGCGATGCCAATACGGACAATCATCAACGTCATTATTTAAATATTATTAATCGCAGTGGAGAGCATTTATTAATGTTGATTAATGACGTATTGGAAATGTCAAAAATCGAAGCAGGACAAACATTACTGCACGAAAATGATTTTAATTTACATCAATTACTGCAAACATTAGAAGATATGTTTCGCATTCGTGCGGAAACAAAACAGTTAAAATTAGTGTTTGAATATGATCCCAGTTTGCCACAACATATTCACGGTGATGAACGAAAATTACGACAGGTTTTAATTAATTTACTCAGCAATGGCATTAAATTTACAGAACAAGGTTGTGTGCAATTAACGGTGCGTTATGAATATGGGATAGAATCGGCTGATTTATATCTTTATTTTAATGTACAAGATACGGGTTATGGGATTGAAGCGCATGAATTGCAGTCTTTATTCCGCGCTTTTGTGCAAACCAGCAGCGGCCAGCGCGTGCAAGAAGGCACAGGTTTAGGTTTGCGCATTAGCCAGCAATTTGTGGAAATGATGGGCGGAACAATTCATATTGACAGTGAGGTGAATAAAGGCAGTGTTTTTTCGTTTTTTGTGCGTATGAAATTAGCGCATGATGCGGTGTCTCATTTGCATTCACCACAATATGTATTAAGCATTGCCGCACATCAACAACAATGGCGCATTTTAGTGGTAGAAGATAGCGCTGATAGCCGCTTGTTATTAACTCGTTTATTAAAAAATATTGGTTTATCCGTGCGGGAAGCCACGAATGGCTTGGATGCCGTGCATTTGGCGCAAGAATGGCTGCCACATTTAATTTGGATGGATATTCGGATGCCCATTATGGATGGATTCGCAGCCACGCGTGAAATTAAAAAACAATTTCCGCAAATAATGATTATCGGTTTAACGGCCAGCGTGTTTAGTCATGAAAAAGCATCGGTATTAGCCGCGGGATGTGATGATTTTTTAAGTAAACCTTTCCGCGAAGAAGATATTTTTAATTTAATGCAAAAATATCTGGGTATGGAATTTGTTTATGGAAATAAAAATGACCCGCAAGAAACACTTTCTACCTCTTCATTAACGCCAGAACACATCCAAATTTTCCCCCCAGCATGGCGCACTCAAATTTATGAGGCGGCCATGCAGGCGGATATGGAAATTTTAAATGATTTATTGTTGCCTTATGAAGAGCAATATCCCAAATTCATCGAATCATTACGACAATTAATTAATGCGTATCGTTTTGATCGAATTATGGAATTATTTAATGATTAGAAAAGTGGCTGAATTGCATTTTATTAAATGCCATAACCTGAAATTTCTCGCCCAATAATTTCCGCGCCATGTGGATTAGTACGGTGGCAAAACCACCAACTGTATACGCCATCTTTTTCTTGTAAGGCTTTGAAAATTTCATAACCCACTTGATTCGCCTCTTCCCATGAACACGCTAACGCATACAAAGTAGGGCCTGAACCACTGATGCCTAAAGAAAAACGCGGTTGTTCGGGATCGTAGGCTTCGTTTAACTCACTGACTACAGCTTGTGCGGTGGTATAGCCGCGAATGGCGGTGGCACGAATGGGTTCTGTCACTAAATTGGTGGCGTTGCGAATCATTAAGTGGATGTCTTTTAACAGTAAACCGCGCATAAATTCCATTTTGTAATCGCCTGCGCGCTCGGCAACTTGCCACGCCACGTGTTGACCTTGTAAACGTTGGGTCATTTCAGCAGTACTCACCGCAAAATCAGGCGTAATCGTGACCAAATGCAGTTGTGACGGGCATTCAAAACTCTGCACTTGTGGCCATTCCGTTGCGTTAGACGGCGTGGGCGTGAGGTAAATCAAGTCGCCCTTGATAATCAAAGGCGCAACGTTATCGTAAAACAAACGCCCTGACGCAATCCGCTCGCCCTCTGCCGCTAAACGCAACAAATGTAATTCGCCGCGAGGCAGTTGCGCAATGGGTGAACCGTATAACGCATCAATCCCCACCACAATCGCCGCACTCGACGCACTTCCGCCCAATCCTAAGCCCGTTTGTCCGTTTGGCGTGTGGATAATCAATTGGATACGATAACCGTCATCAATTTTCCGTCCTAAAACACTGCTCAATTGAGACGCGGTGGCCGCAGTCAGGAGACGAATAATGTCGTGTTCAGGATGTTGGCGCAAATGATCCAGCAAGGCGGTAAAAGGTTCTGGAGCCTGCCAATAGCCCTGTTCATCGCAACGGCGCAGGTAAATGTCTAATTCAATGTGACCTTTGCGGTCGGGTAAACGGGTAATGTGCATCCAATTACCGGGGCCGCCTTCGGCATCATGCGGTCCCAGCGGGGGACGACGGCACAATTTGCCCGCACGATCAAATAAACCGCCAAAATTGGCAACTTGGGCCGGAGCCAGTAAGGTGATGGTGTCGTAAGTCAACGGGGTCATGGGTGATGTTGCGTCCTTCGCGTTGTGCCGTTTTTTGGGATAAAATGGGACAATTATAACGCAAGCGGTGACGGGATTAATGAGAAAATTCAGCTCTTTTAGCGCGGTTTACGTCGATCAATCACTTGGTAACGCTGGCAACTGTCTTTTTCTAAAATCCCCTCTTCGCACAAGCGATCCAAATAAGCCCGCGCCTGTTCGCTGGTGACGGCAATTGCATTACGCACAGCCGGCAAAGTCGGACGAATTTGGCGACGTTGAATCAATTTCCGTATCACACGATAGGCACTGTTGGCTTGGCGCGTATCTGTTTGTAACCTGCTATTTTTTAAGTTGTGCAATTCCGCTTCAATAACAAATTCATTAATGCGATAGATCACTTGTTCAAAAGTCACGCCTTTAAACCATTCGCCTATAAAATGATAATGGGCAAAATAGTGGTAAATTTGTGGCTCTACTTGATCGGCCACATCGGTTTGCAACACGTAAGCACGCACGGTTTTAAATCCCCCTTGCTGCTCTAAGTCACTAATATCTTGCCACGGTGTCTCAGAAAAGCCAATTTTAATCTTTTCATTATCGACGATATAAATATATTTACTCATTTTATTCTAAGGTTCAAAAATCACTGACTAAGGAGCGAATCACAACACTGCCTTGACCTTTTTCTTTAGCCATTTGTAAGGCTTCTTGGGCGATTTTTAACACGTCAAAATGGGCTTGTTGCTCAATTTGCAAATGGCCGGGATAATAAGCAATGCCTGCACTGATGCTGATGGTGAAACAATCTTCTGCCAAATGATATTCGGCATGACTTAATTCTTTCACCAGATTTTCTATGACCTGTTGTGCCGAATGATAATCGGCATCATAAAGCGCAACAATAAAACTTCCTCCCTGTAAACGCCCTAATAAATCCCCACGACGCAAGCGTTGTTTTAAGGCACGAGTCATTTGTTTTAACACAATATTTCCCGTCCAATAACTGTGTTGACGGTTAAAATCTCGAAAATGATCAATATCCAAAATCGCCACCGCCACAGGACTGCCTGCGCGTTCGGCATTGGCTAGGCTGGCATTGAGATGCAAAATAAAATAATCATGGTTTAATAACCCTGTTAATCCATCCCACGCGGTTATTTTCTTTAAACGTTGATTTTGACTCAATTGTAAATCAATTAATGCCACTAAATGTTCACGATGCGCGTGGCGTTCAATGGTATCATTACCACCTGCTTTTAAAGCCGCCAAATGTTGTTCTTCATCATTGCGCGTGACTAGAAAAATCACGGGAATGTGTAAGTAAGCATTTTCTTGACGAATTAAACTGGCTAATTGATAAGGATCAATATCGTTTAATGTGGTGTCTAGTAGAATTAAATCAGGCGCAAATTCAACCAGCATTTCTATTAAATGTTCAGCACGATTTAACCATTGCACTTCCATACCTTGTTGCCGCAATATGGCTTGATGTTCTAACACCAGCGGTTGTTCTTCTTCGATCAATAATATTCTGTATTGCTGTTTTTCTTGCATAAGTAACTCATTCATCGTCTTTATTAATTGACTGATAGGAAAAGGATAGATGAGGTGCGCATTGGCTCCTGTTTCTATAAATTTAAGTTGCGAGATGAAGTCATTATATTCAGAAATAAAAATGAAAGGAATATGATTGAGATGTGCTTTAATTTCCATTGTCGATAAGGCTTTTTTTGACAATTTTGATTGAAACAAAATGTCTAAAATAATCACATCTGGCAATGGTTTAACCGTCAAATATTTTTCTAATTGTTTCTGGTCGCAACCCAGTTGAATGTGGTGATTTTGTGCTTGTAATGAATCAAGCAAACTGCCATATTTGTTAGCGTTTTCAAACAAACAAAGCAATTGATAAGGTGGATTTCGGTTTAAACGCTCATCATTGGTGCGAATTTTCTTTTGCGCCCGCATGGTCAACACACCACATAATGACTGTAAAGCGTGTTGTAAATCAATAGGTTGTGATGTATAAGGCGAGAGTTGTAACAGTTCAATGACGCGCACAGCCGCCAAATGAATATCTGTATAATGGTGTTGGGCGGCGTTTTCGGCTAGCGATTGGGTGATGTGTTTTAATTTTTCTAATGCCTCCTCTTGCCAACCGTACTGTTCGGCTAACATCCAATAGGTGGTAATTTCCGCGTGCTGTTCGCACAGCCGATCAGGGGGGTGAGCGTAGAATTCTTCTGGTGAATGGATAGGCGAAATTTTTTGTGTCATGGCGGTCGCCTTGAAATCAGCGTATTCATGGTTGTTGTTATTTTGGCGCGCTTTCGGGTTGGGAAATGGGTCAATTTTCGTTAAACCCTATTTCTATTTTAACCCATTTGATTGAGTATTCAATTATGCTTCGATTATTTTTCTTGTCGTTATTGATTATTTTTATTTGGGGCGCAACGGTAATTTATCGAGAATTGCCGCAAAATGTGGTGTTAGCCAATGGAACGCATTTGGCGTGGCAGGATTGTACTTTTTTTGATGTGGATTTAAGTTGGGAGGTAAAAACGGGGCAGTGGGTGTTTTGTGGTTTTTTAACGCCTGCCAATCAGCCTGCGGGATTGTCTGAACCGTTGCGCTTACCGGTGGTGTGGTTGAAGCGGCCGTTTTGGTATTGGGGTGGGGAATTTTCGCCGATGTTGTATTTAGCGGGCGGGCCTGGCGGGGCGGCTTATTTGGAATTGGGGGAATATTGGCGCAAATGGCAAGGGAATTATTTGGATGCGCGCCATGATTTAATTCTTTTTGATCAACGAGGTAGCGGTTTAAGTCAACCTAAAATCAGTTGTACGGAATGGGAAAGTTCGCTGTTGGCACATTTGGATAAGCTTTCTGACCCCGCTCAGGAAGCCCAGCAAATACAACAGATTTTTGCGGAATGTTATCAGCACTTTTTAGCTCAAGGTATTGATTTATCAGGATTTAATACTAAAGAGAGTACGCAAGATGTGGCTGATTTAATGGCGGCAATTGGGGGGGATCAGTGGAATTTATACGGCAGTTCTTATGGAACTCGTTTGGCTTTGTCTGTGGTGCGGGCGCATTCGGATAAGTTGCGCAGTGTGGTGTTTGATTCGGTGTATCCACCTGAAAAGAATGCGATTTTAGCTTTACCGTGGTTATGGGAGCGATTGTTGGATAATTTGTTGTCAGAATGTGAAATTCAACATCATTGTCGTGAAGCCTTTCCTGATTTGCGCGTGGCATTCGCCGAGGCGTTAGCGCGTTTGCAATTTGAACCATTTTCTTTGTTATTACCGTTGCAATTGCAAGATTCGGAAGAGTTAGAATTAATGCCTGTCATGTTAGATGCGCATCGTTTTTTACATGTTTTATTTTATGCGTTTTATAGCCGAGATTTAATTGTAGAATTACCTGCGATGATTGAAGGCGCACGTCAAGGTCGTTCTGATGCGTTAATGTTGCCTGCGAGTTTATTTTTTAGCAGTTTGCTTGATGGATCGTTAAATTATGCGGTGTATTTATCTGTGGATTGTGCCGATACGGATCGCGCTATTGCTGACGCGGATGTGATGGCGCGGCAGGGTCATTTTGCGCAAGAATTTCCTGTTTTAAAGCAATTTTTAGATGTGCAATGGCAATATCATTGGTGTCATGTGTGGCCGGTGCGCGATGTGGGGGCGGAGTGGCGACAGGTGGTTAAATCGGAGGTGCCGGGGTTATTTTTAGCGGGTCAACTCGATCCTGTTACGCCGAGTGTATGGGCGCGAGAGGCGGCTTCTCATTTCACTCGCGGTTACTTTTTTGAGTTTGCTCACGCATCACACGCTGTTTTGGACACTGAACCTTGCGCCGCAGAGTTATTAAAAAGTTTTTTACGCGATCCCCATCAGTCGCCTGATGCGGCTTGTGTGAATGAGGCGCGGGCATTGGAGTTTACGGTGTTGGAGTAGGTTTTGCGATGTGGTGACACATTACCCCATTTGTTGACTTTGTCGGCTTCCTTACGCGACGAAAATTGTAAATTTTTAATAAAATCAAATAGTTAATTATGGTATAACTCTTGCTGGTCTCAACCAAACTCGGCATTAACCAACACAACACGGGGTGACGCAATGAAGGCCAAAGATATTGCACAATTACTCGACGAACCCGCCTGCGAACACAATAAAAAAGAAAAATCAGGCTGCGCTAAAACCAAACCCGGTGCCACTGCTGGGGGATGTTCTTTTGACGGCGCGCAAATCGCACTGTTACCCATTGCCGATGTCGCCCATATCGTACACGGCCCAATTGCCTGCGCCGGCAGTTCTTGGGACAATCGCGGCACACGCTCCTCAGGCCCCACCTTATACCGTCTGGGAATGACCACCGATTTAACCGATAACGACATTATTATGGGACGCGGCGAAAAACGCTTATTTCACGCGATTAAACAAGCCATTGACAGCTACCGTCCTTCGGCCGTTTTTGTTTACAATACCTGCGTTCCCGCATTGATCGGCGATGATATTGAAGCGGTATGCAAAGCGGCGGAAAAACGCTGGGAGGTGCCAGTCGTACCCGTGGATTGTGCAGGATTTTATGGCACAAAAAACCTCGGTAATCGTATTGCTGGTGAGGCGATGGTAAAATACGTCGTCGGCACCCGCGAACCCGATCCCAAACCTGAAAATACACCTTTCACCATTCATGATGTTAATTTAGTCGGCGAATATAATATTGCCGGTGAATTTTGGCATGTATTGCCGTTATTGGATCGCTTGGGGTTACGGGTATTATGTACCTTATCGGGGGATGCACGTTATCGGGAAGTACAAACCATGCACCGTGCCGAAGTCACGATGATGGTGTGTTCTAAAGCGATGTTGAATGTAGCGCGTAAATTAGAAGACACCTATGGTACGCCGTGGTTTGAAGGCAGTTTTTACGGCATTAGTGATACGTCGCAAGCCTTACGCGATTTTGCCCGCATCATCAACGACCCCGATCTCACCATTCGCACCGAACAGTTAATTGCCAGTGAAGAAGCCCGCATTAAAGCCGCTTTAGAACCTTGGCGCGCTCGTTTACAAGGCAAGCGTGTCTTGCTTTACACGGGCGGGGTTAAATCATGGTCAGTGGTTTCTGCATTACAAGATTTAGGTATGGTGGTGGTAGCGACGGGTACGAAAAAATCAACCGAAGAAGATAAAGCCCGCATCCGCGAACTCATGGGAGAAGAGGCACAAATGATTGATGACGGTAATCCGCGTGCCTTATTAAACATTTACCGCGAACAAAAAGCCGATATTCTGATCGCCGGCGGACGCAATATGTACACGGCATTAAAAGCCAAAATTCCGTTTTTAGACATTAATCAGGAGCGTGAATTTGGTTACGAGGGCTATGAAGGCATGTTAGAATTGGTCAGACAGTTGGCCTTGACCATTGAGAGTCCCATTTGGCCAGCAGTGAGACAAGCCGCGCCGTGGCGCGTGGCTTCAGCGGCTTAATGGAATTTTTGGGGCGAGCCAACTGTGTTCGCCCAGCAAGGAGTGATAGTTGATAACACGCCTCATTTACAGCTTAAAAATGCTACACCAATATCGTCGTGCGGTGGCGCGGACTTATTTAACCGCTCCCCACACTTATCACACCGGACAATTAACTCCAGACGATTTAAACCGGTTAAACATTAGCGTATTGGCTTTAGATTTTGATGGCGTACTCGCCGCACACGGGGAAACACAACCCACGCCTGAATTAATCGCTTGGTTAAAAACGATGGTGGCTCATTTGGGCAATGCGCACGTTTTTATTTTGTCGAATAAACCCACGCCGGAACGTGTGGCTTTTTTTGCGGCGCATTTTGCGGGCGTGCGCGTCATTGCGGGCGTGCGCAAAAAACCCTATCCCGATGGTTTAAAAACCATTATGGACATCACACAACAGCCCGCCTCTGCGATTTTATTGGTCGATGATCGCCTTTTAACGGGTGTTTTAGCGGCATGTATCGCACAAACGCAAATCGCTTACATTACCCATCCACATTGCAATTTTAATCGCCGTCCGGTGCAAGAAAGTTTTTTCTGGAGTTTGCGTTTTTTAGAACGGCGTTTAATGCAGAGTTATTGTTGGTTACGGCAACGACAATTGCAGACTGATTTCAGCCCTTCACAAATCAAAAATAGCAAATAATTAAATGCGCATTTCCGAAGGATTAAAAGCCCGTCCATTCACTGTTACTCCTCCTTGTTGTAATTGAACGGCTGTTTTATAAAGCTCCGTGTCTTGATCGACAATAAACCAACCTTTAGATACCCATTGGGTCAAATATTCTTGTACTTGGGGATGGTTAGCGAATTCTTGTGGAGGCAGTTCTAATAACACGGCAATTAAATTTTGCAAGGCCGTTTTGGGTAATGACAAATCCAATTGGCCATTAATCGCCTGTAGCCATGCCTGTGGATTTAACATGGCCATGCCCGCGGGATGAGATTGCACATTGACCAATAACTGTCCTTGCGTGCGACCGTCTGGAGTATCGAAATAAAATTGCTTAATCGTCAATTGTGGCTTGCTCGCCATGAGCTGCGGCAAATGTTGCAACATCGCGCCCATTATCATAAAATTCTTCTGTGATCCTGACCATTGATTCGCCATTTTTATTTGCTGCTGCAAAGCGCGCAAAGAAGGCAAATGCAATTGACTTAATTCAAATTCCATGACACCAGGGCCATAATGACCTTCATCCGTTTGCGCTTGATCTAATTGGCTGTGAACAGTGAGCGTTAATTGCTCTTGATTCACCTGATTATGCCAACGAATCGCTACCGCATTTAAACGGGTACTTGGCAACAAATCCCCTTGCAATTCGATATGTTCAATTTGCAAACTGCCTTCTCCCGTCATTAAGTCCAATAAACTGTCTTGCATATTCGCCGATAAATTGATTCCCTTAAATAAAATCTGTCCATGCGAATTGCCATATTCTAAAGAGGGAATAGACAATTGATTGACCATTTGTTGCGTGCGGAGATTTAAACGAATTTCGCCGGTTAAAGCCTGACCGTGTATTTTTTCATTATCGCGCTGCATAGCCACATCCGGCACCGCATAACGACTCACCACATTGCCATCCCAATGCACATCAGTAGAAAATGTGGCCGGCTGCCAATGGGCTTGAAATTGTTGTCCCGTCGCTTGCATTTCTAATTCTGAAGGAATTGATTCAATTGTTGATTCAATGACCGTGGTAAAATGCGGCGGAATGGCGTGACGAATATGGTGATTAAAAATAATTCTTTGCCGCATTTCATCATCACTGACATTCACATCTGAGAGTTGATAAACCGTGCGGGCATTAGCGGTCAACCAACCTTGTGTATAATGGGTTTCTTTTAAAGTTAAACCCGCATAAAAAGGCTGTTCGATTAATTTAGTAAATTCCTGTTTAGCCTGTAACCCTGTAAAATAAGGGCTGGCCAATCCCACAATCATTATCAGCAGTAAAAAAGAAAATAATAAGCGTTTCATTAGACATCTGTCCTTATGTTACATTAAGTGCATTTTGGGGTTGATGGATATTTTCACATTATATCCTTTCGTCTTGCTGTTGTCTTGCTTGGTATTCACACTTTCTTTTCTGGCAAAAATCCGTATCATAGGCCAGCGGTTAATGATGTAAAAAACACAACCTTAGGAGGATTTATGGGTCATCAATCCCAATTTATACGTTATTTTATTCAAACGCTTAGTGGTGCTAGTTTATTGTTTGCAGCCCAATTGACAGTGTCTGCTGCGCCAATGTCTGGCGACGTGCCTTTGGAAATCGAACAACCCGCTTATCAAACACCATGGAAACGTTATGGCAACTGGCCACAAGAAGATTGGTCTCAATTCAACACCTTAGACAAACCCCGTACCTCTATCCAAGCTCCTCCCGTCGGGAAAATGCAGCCTGTGCCGAATCCGATTGTGGGAGATGCGGAAAATGGTAAAAAGCTGGTTGCTGATCGCAGTCGTGGTGGCAGTTGTTATGCGTGTCATGCCATGCCCGGTGCCAGTTTGCCCGGTAATGTGGGGCCAGAATTTTTTAATGTGGGCAGTTGGGGGCGCAGCGATGAACATTTGTACAATTATATCTACGATCCCCGCGCCTTTAACCCCGGCACCGTCATGCCACCGTGGGGCGCACACGGCGTTTTTACCCAACAAGAAATTTTTGATATTGTCACTTATTTAAAAACCCTCACCGGCAAAGGCGGTTATCCTGATTCAATGGAAAATCCCTTTACTCGACCAGAGCCAGTTGAAGATCGAGACAATTTGGACTTGTTTGAAAATCCCGGCATGTTAGGGCAGGAATTGGGAGAACAGTTATACAGTGTGGCCGGCCCTAACGGTCAATCGTGTGCCAGTTGTCATGAAAAACCCGCGCAGTTGTTCAAAACGTGGGCGACTTCTATGCCCAGATTTGAAGCGCGTTTGAACAAAATGTTGGGGATTGAAGAATTTATCACGCGCCACGCCCGCGCCACTATGGATATTGATTATCCCATGCAATCCAAGCAAAATACGGGTTTATCGATTTATTTACGCCATTTAGCGAATGGACAAGCGATTGCCATGGACACCAGCGATCCCAATACCCAAGCCGCTTTAGCGCGTGGAGAAGCATTAAGTGTGGTGAAATTGGGGCAATTGAATTTTGCTTGTATTGATTGCCATGATTTTGGGGCAAAACGTTGGATTCGCGGACAATATTTGTCGGGTGTGGAGGGGATGATTGCGCATTTCCCGACTTATCGCACCAGTCGCACTGAAATTTGGGATATTCGCAAACGTCTACAATGGTGTGGTGTGGCGATCCGCGCCAATGAACTGCCACCTGATGCGCCAGAATATGGAGACATTGAGTTGTTTTTAAATGTGAAAAATAACGGCAAAACGTTTAGTGTGCCGGGGATTCGTCATTAACCGTTTGTTTTTTCGTGATTGCTCGTAATCGTAATAGAGGGACGTGTTGTATTTTGACCGTCCCTCTGACTTTCCAACCTAAAGTTGCCGTGATTCTTGAAAGCCCAGTGTTTACACAGCGCACGAGAGTACGACGCAACACCAACCCAACATGTTGCCTCACAACATGATTTCATCACAAAAATCCGTTTATCGTGGGCGTTTTGCGCCTTCTCCGACAGGCGCATTGCATCTGGGGTCTTTGTTGACCGCAGTGGGAAGTTATTTACAGGCGCGACAGCAACGGGGAGTTTGGTTATTGCGCATGGATGATGCCGACCATTACCGTTGTCGTCAGGAAGCCAGTGCATCTATTGTGGCGGATTTAGCGGCTTTAGGTTTTCATTGGTCAGAGGAAATTCGCTATCAACGTCGCGTATTAAGTGATTATCAGCAGGCCTTAAACCGCTTACAAGAACAACAAGCGGTATTTGCGTGTGCTTGTTCGCGTAAACGTTTGGCCGGGACACGAATTTATGATGGGCATTGTCGTTTTGGTGTCGCGGAGGGCGAAACGGCGCGGGCTTATCGTCTCAAGGTGCCGGACAGGGTCGTGTGTTGCACGGATAAATTACATGGTTCTGTCTGTCAAAATCTCGCCCATGTTTGGGGAGATTTTGTGTTATGGCGGGCTGATGGTGTATTCGCTTATCCACTGACCGTTGTGGTAGACGATGGCGTTCAAGGCATAACTGAAGTGGTGCGTGGCGCGGATTTATTAGAGGAAATGCCCCGCCAGTGGTACTTACAGCACTTGTTAGGTTACGCCCACCCCGAATATTTACATTTACCGTTGGTTTTTGGTGCTAATGGATTAAAGCTCAGTAAACAACATGGTGCGCCTGCGATTGTTTCGGCTGAAGGCACGCGATTATTGTGGCGTGTGCTGACATTATTGGGACAATCTCCCCCAGAAGACTTGCAACAAGACAGTTTATCTCGGTGTTGGGAATGGGCGATTGCGCACTGGCGTATCGAAACATTGCCAAAAGAAATACATTTATCTTAGCATTTTACCGTGAATGGCTGGTGTTTAGCGCGATTATTCCTTATTTCTCGAAGAATGGCGCACTTGATATTCCCCAATGGCGCGCACCAATTCTGGCCAAGGTAATTGTGCTAAATCGCCATAATGGCGTAGTGTTTTAGAGATTAATTCATGAATATCTAATACTATTTTTACTGACTCCAATTCAGGAGACAATAATTCTTGTAAAGCAAATAAACCACCGCAAACTAATTTCATTTTTTTAGCATGTGGCATGGGTTGATTCACTTCAATAATTTTCAAGGCAAAACGGGCTTTTTCATTTAATTGCGAAAAAAACATTTCACATTGTTGTTGTGCCATTAGATTTTGACAATAGACCGTTTCTCGTTCGGCAATAAATAATTTTTTAGCTTGCCTACAATGGCAACGTTGCGTTAATATGCCTTTGACAAAAGGACAAGAACGCTCGATCAATGCGGCTTGAGTTTGGCGAAACTGTTCTTCATCCATAACAAAATCCTTTATCTAAAGTTTAGAAAATTTATAAAAATTATGAAACTATTGAGCTTGTTGGAAAAATTAATTTTACCGATTTTTTTATTGTGTTTACTTTTCTGTTTAACCACTGTTTTTTCTCATCTGACTCAAGATGCGAATTGGAATCGATTTTTAGCCATTAATTGGCATCGTATTGTTGAATTATTAGATTTAAGAGAAGAAAACACAATTGCCACTTGGTTTTCTAGTATTGTGTTTTTTCTCACTGCGTTGAGTTTCGTGTTATTAGGTTGGGGACATGCGCCCCATTACCATCCTCATTCTCAGCAACGTCTTATTTTTAAATTAGCGGCATTAGCCACATGTTTATTGTCTGCGGATGAAGTGGGCAGTTTGCATGAAACAGCAGGTTCTTGGGCGGATCGATCTCTGACTTTATTGCAAGATACGCCGATTTATGGCATGGGCTACCCTTGGTTATTATTAAGTCCTATTATTGTATTGGTTTTTGCTTTTATTGTGTTTAATTTATTTCAAATCACTGCTTTAGTCAATCAAGTGCAAGAAACAGTAAAAATTCGGGCTTTATTATGGGCAGCGATTGTTATTTTACCCAGTGTTTTTGTGTTTGAATTTATGGAGGCTTATCTGGGTTATTTGCGGCAGAAAAATACTTTTTTTCCTGTTATTGAAGAGCTATTAGAAGTCATGGGGATGTTTTGTCTTTATATGGCTAATATTTTAATAGCGCGTTATTATCGCTTATAATTCCAGCTTTTTAGCGCGGTAAGGTTCAAGCAATTCGCATATTTTCTGACTTTGGAATAATTTGGCAAAAGCGCGGATATGTTGAAATAAAATATGTAGCTTGGGATGTTGGGTGTCTAAAACGTCTAATTCGCTTAATAACCGCTTCATTTTTCCCACTAAAGCCAATTGATATAAGGGTTCAATAATAGATTCGGGAACATCTTGAATATCGGGTAAAGACAATGGAGGTGTTTCTATAGAAAGGGGAGATAATTCGGCTTCAGTGACTCCATAAATCCATTGCAAATTTAAATGTTGTTGCAATAATGCTAATAAGCGTTCTAAATGCACAGGTTTGGGAATAAACGCATTGCAACCGCTGGCTAAACTGCGGGCTTGAGTGGCATCAAAAGCATTCGCAGAAACAGCAATAATAACAGTTTCACTAAACTGCTTTAATGTGCGCAATTGTTCCACCATATTAAACCCATCTAATTCAGGCATCACCAAATCCACTAAAATCACATCAGGAGGTTGCGTAATGGCACTGGCTAATCCTTGCTTACCATCTTGCGCTTCTCGAATAATAAAACCCAATGGAGACAACATGTTAATCAGCACATTACGATTTTCTGGTTTATCATCGACTAATAATAAACTCCGTTTCTCTCCACTATAACCAATTACAGTACGAGAAGATTCTTTAGTGTAAATCGTCTGCGTTTTTGCGATGGCGGGTAAAGTGATTTCAAACCAAAATAAACTTCCCTTTCCCACTTCACTGCGCACATGTAATTTACCCCCCATAATTTCCACTAATGTGTTGCTAATAGATAGCCCTAATCCTGTGCCTTCGCTGGTATTTAAATATTTATGGTGTACGGTAGGAACTTGGTGAAAAGGTAGAAAAATATCATTTAAATATTCTTCAGGAATGCCAATACCCGTATCTTTAATAGTAAAGCATACCCGATCTTGTTGATAACGCACATCAAAAGTAATTTCTCCTTGTTCAGTAAATTTAATGGCATTGCCTAATAGATTAATTAATATTTGCCGCAATCTTTTCTCATCAGCTTTAATCACTTCGGGTAATGGCGATAAGGCATGATAATTAAATTTTAAATGTTTTTGTTCCGCACGCATACTGAATAAATCAATTAAATCTCGCAAAAATTGCGTAAAGCGCACTTCACCTAATTGCAATTCTATTTTACCCGCTTCTATTTTTGCTAAATCTAAAATATCGTTAATTAACGTCAGCAAATGTTCGCCACTGCGCCGAATGACACTGATTCCTTCACGCTGTTTTGTTGTTAAATCAGTGGCTTGTCCAAGCACTTGCGCGTAACCCAGAATGCCATTCAGCGGCGTACGCAATTCATGGCTCATGCTGGCAAGAAATTGATTTTTAGCGCGATTGGCCGCCTCAGCGGCTTCTTTGGCTTGTTGCAGGGCAAATTCAGCCTGTTTGCGCTGGGTAATATCCTCCATCGTCATTAAAATGCCAATCACTTTACCTTGCGCATTATGCAAAGGAATGCGATTATTTTCCGTCCAAATTTCTTGTCCATTCGGTAAAATAACCGTGCGCACTAAATGATAATGCGCCACATTGCTATTAATGACATTTTTATCTGCTTCATAAAATAATTTTAAATTGCGTTCGGTCAGTGTTAATTCATGTTCACTTTTACCAATAATATTTTCTGCATTTTCCACATTGGCCAATCGGGTAAAATTTCGATTGCATCCCATGAATTGACCTTGCGTATCTTTCCATGCAATATATTGAGGAATGCTATCAATCACCAAACGCAATAATTTTTCTTGTGCAAATAAACGATGTTCTAAACGATGAAAAATTTGCGCCGCTGAAACCGTACGCACAATAATCACTAATAAAGTAATAAATATCACCGCTAAAACAATTTTTTCCATTTCCCGAATGGGTGCCATTGCATCATTTTCTGGTAAAACATTCATTAAAATCCAGTAACGCTCCGGATGATTATCATCAAAATAAAGGCGATTTAAACCAATAATCATTTGGTGCTGATCACTGAATAATAACAAGGTTTGATGAGTATTATTCATTCGTTGTTCTAATTGAGGAAAATCTGAGAAAAACTGCGGTGATTGTTGATGTTCAAAGCCAAAAGTTAAATGATTATTATAAGGGTGACTGAGATAATAGCCTTGTTGATTAATCAGATAAGAACGAGTGCCATCTACCGTTAATAAACTTAATAAAGATCGGGCATCAATTTCAGCCATTAATACCCCTTGAAAATTCCCTTGTAAATCGTACAAAGGCAAACTGACTTCTACAATCGGCAAATAGGGAACAACTAAGATGTTATTTTCAGTGCGCTTTAGACGAATATTCGCCACACTCATTTGCCCTGCATTGCGCGATTGACTTTCTTTAAATAAGGGCGATTCGCTTAAATCAGGCGCGGTTTCTGCGAGATGACGTTGGATTCTATTTTGTTGATATTCCACCCGTAATTGTTCTTTTCCTCGTTCATCCATATAGCGCAATATTTGATAAAATTTCTTACTTTCTAAAGTGGTAATAAAAATATTTTCTAATTGAGTTAACCATTTTTCTTTAGCTTCTGCATTGGCGATATGCTGATTAATTAAACCTTGTAAAGGGGCGGTGTAACTTAGGGTGGATAAATCGCTGAAATAATGGGTTAATGTGCTGTGCAATTCGTGACTTAAATGGGAAACATTGCCATTAACTTGCGCCAAAGCGGCTTTTAACAGGCTATCTTTGGCGTTATGATAGCTAATGTACATCGCAATACCCAAAGGCAATAATGCCACAGGTAACAGCAAAGCAAAAAGTTTATTTTCAGTTAAAAAACGGTAAATAACAGATAGCATAAAAATTCATTTTTTCTTAAAAAAAATATTCCCACCAAAGAGGTGGGAATGAGAGAAAATCAATTATCCACGTCGCAATTGCAATGCACCATTGTCCCAATCGACTAAAATCGTGTCTCCCGTCGTGAATTCACCACGCAATAAAGCTTGGGCTAATGGATTCTCTAATTCTCGTTGAATGCTGCGACGTAAAGGACGTGCGCCATAAACGGGATCAAATCCCGAAATAGACAGTTGATCTAACGCCAAATCGCTTAATTGCAATTGAATATTTTGTTGTTGCAGTCGTTGGCGTAATGAATGAATTTGAATATCGGTAATGGCGCGGATTTGGGCTTGTTCCAACGGATGAAACACCACCACATCATCGACGCGATTAATAAATTCAGGGCGAAAATGCTGCCCGACAATCTGCATAACCGCGGCCTTCATTTCTTGATAACGCTCCCCTCCTGATAATTCTTGAATCAGTTGTGATCCCAAATTAGAAGTCATGATGATTACTGTATTGCGAAAATCGACCGTACGCCCTTGTCCATCGGTCAAACGCCCGTCATCTAACACTTGAAGTAAGACACCAAAAACGTCAGGGTGAGCTTTTTCCACTTCATCTAACAGAATAACGCAATACGGACGGCGGCGCACGGTTTCCGTCAAATAGCCGCCTTCTTCATAGCCCACATACCCCGGCGGCGCACCAATTAAACGCGCAACCGAATGTTTTTCCATGAATTCTGACATGTCAATGCGCACCATCGCCTCTTCCGTATCGAATAAAAACCCAGCCAGAGCTTTGCATAATTCTGTCTTACCAACACCCGTCGGCCCTAAAAATAAAAATGAGCCATTCGGGCGATTGGGATCGGCAAGACCAGCGCGTGAACGACGAATGGCATTGGAAACACTGGTGACGGCCTCATTTTGTCCCACAACACGCTGATGTAGCGCACTTTCCATGCGCAACAGTTTCTCACGCTCACCTTCCAGCATTTTTGCCACTGGAATTCCTGTCCAACGCGCCACGACTTCAGCAATTTCTTCTTCAGTCACTTTATTGCGCAATAAAGACATTCCTGTGCGCTCTAATTGCGCTGCTTGTTTTAATTGCTTTTCCAGTTCAGGAATGCGTCCATATTGCAATTCAGACATGCGTGTTAAATCGCTGGCACGGCGAGCAGTTTCTAAGGCTTGTTTCGCACGCTCCAATTCTTCTTTTAATTGCTGCGTACCTTGCACGGCCATTTTTTCTGATTGCCAAATTGCATTTAAATCGTGAACTTCGCGTTCTAATTCGTCAATCTCTTGGTTTAATTTACTCAAACGTTTTTGTGAAGCCTCATCCGTTTCTTTTTTCAAGGCTTCGCGTTCAATTTTCAGTTGAATTAACCGCCGATCTAAACGATCCATTCGCTCTGGTTTAGAGTCAATTTCCATGCGAATTCGACTGGCCGCTTCATCCATTAAATCAATCGCTTTATCAGGCAATTGACGATCACTAATATAGCGATGCGATAATGTGGCGGCGGCGACAATCGCTGGATCAGTAATGTCAACGGCATGATGCACTTCATAACGTTCTTTTAGGCCGCGTAAAATCGCAATGGTATCTTCCACATTCGGCTCATTCACCATGACTTTTTGAAAACGACGTTCTAAGGCCGCATCTTTTTCTACATATTGACGATATTCGTCTAATGTGGTCGCACCAATGCAATGCAATTCGCCGCGTGCTAATGCAGGTTTTAACATATTGCCCGCATCCATTGATCCTTCGGCTTTGCCCGCGCCGACCATCGTGTGCAATTCATCAATAAAAAGAATGACTTGCCCTTCTTGTTTCGATAAATCGTTGAGAACCGCTTTTAAACGCTCTTCAAAATCTCCACGATATTTAGCCCCCGCAATTAACGCTCCCATATCCAAAGACAATAAGCGTTTATTTTTCAATCCTTCAGGCACTTCCCCATTAATAATTCTCTGCGCCAATCCTTCGACAATAGCCGTTTTTCCTACCCCAGGTTCACCGATTAATACAGGATTATTTTTAGTGCGGCGTTGCAAGACTTGAATGGTGCGGCGAATTTCTTCATCTCGCCCAATAACAGGGTCTAATTTGCCTTGTTCGGCACGTTCTGTTAAGTCAATGGTAAAGCGTTCTAAGGCTTGGCGATGTTCTTCTGCATTGGCATCATTAACCTGTTGTCCACCGCGCAATTGATCAATCGCTTGTTCCAGCGATTTCTTTTCTAATCCTGCTTGAATTAGTAATTGTGCTAATTCGCCTTTATCTTCTAATAATGCCAATAAAAAAAGCTCACTGGAAATATATTTATCCTTTTTCTTCTGCGCTAATTTATCGGCAAGATTTAACACACGAGTGGCATCATTAGACAAATGCACTTCACCCACACGACTGCTGATTTTCGGGATTTTTTCTAAAACGCCCATTAAAGCAGAACGGATTTGATGGCTATTCGCTCCTGCGCGTTGCAATAACTGATTAATAACGCTGTCATTTTGATCCAGCATGGCTGATAAAATATGCGCAGGCTCAATAAAACGATGATCGTGACCAATCGCTATACTTTGGGCTTGTGTTAAGGCTTGTTGAAAACGAATGGTTAATTTATCCATTGCCATGATATTAAAACTCCTATTGCGGTTGTTTCGTTGACACTATCCCCTATGTGTAGGTGATCGCTTGAGAATCAAGAATCTGTTTTAGTCAAACAACGCGCAAAAAAGTTTACATACCATTTGTTTTTTCAATCAATACTGATCCCAAACAAACGAGACCATACCGCCATTTTCACCCGTATTTCTTCATATTCCTGTTCAGGACTTGAATCAGCGACAATTCCGCCACCTGCCCACGATAACCAGATTCCTGCCTGATAACAGGCGGTACGAATAGCGATATTACTGTTTAATTGTCCATCAAATCCAACATAACCAATGCTGCCACAATAAATACCCCGTCGATACGATTCTAAGGCTTCAATAATCTGCATGGCACGGATTTTTGGCGCGCCTGTAATAGAACCGCCGGGAAAACAGTGTTTAAATGCAGATAAAGCGGATTGATTTGGTTTTAATTCCGCGCTAATTTCGCTTATTAAATGATGCACGGTGGCAAATGAATGCCATTCACATAAAACAGGGACTTTAACATGTTGGCACGTTTTGCTTAAATCGTTGCGTAATAAATCAACAATCATAATATTTTCAGCGCGATCTTTTTCGCTGTGCAATAACTCCTGTGCCAACATCATATCTTGTTTTGCATCGGAGTGGCGTGGGCGCGTGCCTTTAATGGGATAAGTATGGACTTGTCTTTTGGTGTTAATCTGTAAAAACTGTTCGGGAGAATTACTTAAAATATCTCCCCATGGTAAGCGTAAGAAAGCCCCAAAAGGAGCGGGGCTTTGTTGGCGTAATGATAAATAACTGCTATAGGCATCGCCTATTGCCCTCGCTGAAAAACAATCAGCAAAATTAACCTGATAACAATCACCCTCACGAATATAATTTTTAATCTTTCTAATGGCTAAATTATAATTATCTTTGTTCAATACACTACGCAAATTTTCTTGTAATTGTAAGGGGAAAGAAGGGGGAGGGACAGCATTTAAATGAAGCTGTAATTGTTGATAAATAGCTTGTATTTTTTCTGGTGAGAAATGAACCTGTTGTGAAGCAAAAACAGTCTGTTGCTGCTGATGATCCACCACAATTGCCCAATCGTATAAGCCCATAGCCATTTCTGGCCATGCCATATTTTTTTTATAACGCGGCGGTAAATTTTCTAATTGCCACGCTAAATCATACCCCCAATAACCCACCGCACCTCCTGAAAAAGGCAAGTGTGTTTTTTCATGAGCATGAACACGAAGTGCATTTTCTAAAACAGTAAAAGGATCAATAGTCGTCTGCTGTAAATGTCTTAATGATTTAATTTCAGTACATTTTCCCCATGTCACTATCGTTTGATAAGGATCAGCCACTAAAATATCATAACGTCCACGCTCATGTCCGCCGCTATCTAGCCAAATAAAATAGGGTAATTGGTGCAATAAATGCGCATAAATTTCACTATTTGAAAAATAAGGTAACTCTTTAATCCAAACCATGCCACCATCCTAATTCAACGTTATTATTTTCAAATGTGCTAACTCTCCGCAAATCTCCCTTTTAATGCAAAAATCCCTTGTGGACGTTTTTGGATAAAGAGAATAATGAGGATTAATACCATAATTTTCGCTAAAACAGCCCCAACTTCAGGTTCTAAAAATTTAGTCACCACGCCCAACCCCAACGCGCCTGTCACTGTGCCTGCGATTTTTCCCACACCGCCTAAGACCACAACCATAAACGAATCAACAATATAGCCTTGTCCCAATTCGGGGCCGACATTGCCAATTTGCGACAAAGCCACGCCGCCCAAGCCCGCTACTCCAGAACCTAAACCGAATGTCCACATGTCCACCCGCCGTGTAGGAATGCCCATACACGCGGCCATATTGCGATTTTGCGTCACAGCGCGTACTTGTAAGCCCAACACCGTGCGTTGCAAAATTAACCACACCATCACCACCACCATGATAACGAACAAAATAATGGCTATTCTATTGTACGGAATCACAAAATTACTCGCCACTTCCCATCCTCCAGATAACCAACTGGGATTGGCGACTTGCACATTTTGCGCACCGAAAAATACCCGCACGGTTTGAATTAAAATTAAACTAATTCCCCACGTCGCTAATAACGTTTCTAAAGGACGACCATATAAATGTCTAATCACTGTCCGTTCTAATAAAATTCCCACGCTGGCACTGACAATAAAAGCCACAGGTAACGCCACAATTAAATAACCATCAAATAACGAAGCGGGTAAATAATCTTTAAAAATATTCTGCACCACATAAGTCGAATAAGCCCCTAACATTAACATTTCGCCATGCGCCATATTAATGACTCCCATGAGACCAAAAGTAATGGCTAATCCTAACGCCGCTAATAATAAAATACTGCCTAAACTAATCCCATAAAATAAATTACGAAATAAAGCAATTTGATCTTCTTTGGCTTCAATTTGGGCTAGGGCTTTTTGTGCGGCGGTACGAACGGCAGTGGATTCGATGAAGTCGCCGCTGTCATTTTGTTTTAATAATTCTTTTAGTTGCACGGTAAAATCAATATTGCCCTGTTCTCCTAATAAAGCAATCGCAGCCAGTCGTTGCGTTTCATTACCACTGTTTAATTCTACTTGGGCTAAAGCCAACATTAATAATTTTTTAACTTTTGCATTTTCTTCTTTGGCTAAAGCCATATTTAATAATTCTGCTGCGCCATCGGGTGGGCGTTTTCTCAATTCTTCAGCCGCTGCCAATCGGGTGTGAATATGGGGAGAATTTAACTGTAATTTTGCCACCGCAGGACGCAATGCACGCCGTACGGCATTATTGACTTGAGGCAATTGACGTAAAGTAAGGGTACTTATTTCTACTGTTTCATCCGTTAAAACAAATCGCGCCAACGCTTCGGAAAGAATCACTAATTGCTGTGTATCTGTTACTCTAAGATTATTGTTTTCTAGGGCTTCTAAAACAGCAATACCACGCTCATCGCCGGTTGAACCCAATTGCTGAATGGCATTGATTAAAGCACTGCGATCTTTAGCTTGGGCTAAATCCGTTAATGCCAATTCAAAATCCGTTGCATATATTTTGCTTGTAAAAAGCATAATGAAAAGTAGAAAATAACTAAAACGTTGCATCATTATAAATTCTTTATTAACTTTAAAAAAAGATTAAGAAAAAAACTGATACCGCATTCTCTTTTGCGGTATCAGCACGGATAATGCGCGTTAATTATTTCGTCGCGCTAAATTTAGGCTCGGTGCAATTGCCACAAACCCAAGGAAATGTCCAATCAGCCACTTTTTTGGCACTGTCGGGAATGTAAGGACTCCAAGCTTGAGCGCGAATTGGCCCTTCTGTTTTCCACACAATGTCAAATTGACCATTTTCAGTAATTTCACCGATAAAAACAGGTTTATGCAAATGGTGATTTTTCGCATCCATCGCAATTTCAAAACCTGAAGGTGATTTAAAGGTTTGATAACCCAATGCTTGGCGCACGGCATTGATTTCCGTGGTGCCTGCTTGCTCTACGGCTTGTCGCCACATATTAACACCAATATAAGTGGCTTCCATCGGATCATTAGTGACTCGTTGATCGCCGCCAGATAATTTTTTGGCTTTTACATAATTTTGCCACTTGCTAATAAAGGCTTTATTTTCAGGCGTATCAATCGACATAAAATAATTCCATGCCGCTAAATGTCCCACTAAAGAAGACGTGTCAATGCCACGCAATTCTTCTTCACCCACAGAAAACGCCACCACAGGTACATCTTCAGCTTTTAAGCCTTGATTTGATAATTCTTTATAAAAAGGCACATTAGAATCGCCATTAATGGTGGAAATAACCGCTGTGCGTTTACCCGCAGCAAATTGCTTTACTTTAGCCACAATGGTTTGATAATCGCTGTGACCAAATGGGGTATATTCTTCCATAATATCGGCATCAGTAATGCCTTGTTGATTGAGAAACGCCCGCAAAATCTTATTGGTCGTGCGCGGATACACATAATCTGTGCCTAATAACACAAAACGTTTCGCCCCACCGCCATCTTCACTCATCAAATATTCCACTGCTGGAATGGCTTGTTGATTCGGCGCGGCACCCGTGTAGAAAACATTATAAGACGATTCTTCGCCTTCATACTGCACGGGATAAAATAATAATCCGTTTAATTCTTCAAATACGGGCAAAACCGATTTGCGAGAAACGGAAGTCCAACAACCAAAAACCACCGCAACTTTTTCTTTTTGCAATAATTCGCGGGCTTTCTCAGCAAATAACGGCCAATCCGAAGCAGGATCAACCACAACAGGCTCTAATTGTTGACCTAAAACACCGCCGTTTTGATTGATTTCTTCAATTGCCATTAAGGCCATGTCTTTAAGCGAGGTTTCACTAATCGCCATTGTGCCGGATAAAGAATGCAAAATGCCGACTTTAATGGTGTCGGCAGCATAAACGAATGGTGCAGTGATTAAAGCGGCTGCCGCGGTGATATTGAGCAGCATATTGCGCATCTTAAAAGAGGGTTTGTCACGCATCCTGTGGTTCTCCTTCGTTATTTCACGGATAAAGTTGGGTTTGACTGGACATCGCTGTCCAGCACAAGGCAAAACCGCAACTTACATGCCAGTGAATTAAGCCATTCATTTTTCTATCTTTTTATTGAAAAATAAGCACGTCATTCCTCTACAATGCACTAAATAAGTGCGAGATAAACGGGCAACGCGCTATTTTAGCAGTTTACAGTGTAATAGAACTGGATTCTGTGGAAACAAGCCGATAGTGGTAAAATAAATACCAATTAATTGATTTCATCACCGTTTGCGGGATGATAGCGTTTTTTATCCAGTTTATGGAGTATTCATTTTATGAACCAGCGACTTGTATTTAGTCGGCTTATTGGGATAGGGTTATTGGGGATAAGTCACGGGATTGGCGCGATAACGCTGCTTGATGCCAATGATTTCCATTATGATGTCAGTGAACACGGATCATTGCGTCACGGCACCCAACAAGCCTATGCGGATATGTATCGTTTGCGCGTGAACCAAGTCAGTTATCAGGGACAAATCAATAGTTTATCTCCTGATGGGCGAGAAATTCGCACCAGTGATTATACGATTCCGAACACTGCGTTGCGCGTACAGCGACGGATTTATGTCCCAAAATATGGCGAATTTGCCCGTTATAGTGAGTTAATTTATAACGACAGCGATCAAGCGCAAACGGTGAGCGTGGAAATTTTCGGAGAATTGGGCGCGAATCATCCGCAAATTTTACGGCAAACCGAGCAGTTTTTAGTGACACAAAATCACTCTCAAGCCCCTGTTTTAATGCACTACCACTCTCAAGTGAATCACCCCGTGCAAGCCAGCGTAGAATTGCAAGGCAATCAATTGCGTTGGCATTACCGTGATATTTCGATTCCACCGCGTAGTCAACGGCGGGTGGTCTATTTTGTGGCGCAATTGCCCCGTTTAAGTGCGGCTGATGAATTTGTCGCGCAATTATTAGAAAGTCCTACAGCTTTATTTGAAAATATTGGGTTAGCCGCTTATCCCGAATTGCTTAATTTTAATCCTGCGCTTCCCACACCAAGCCAACATTTTGAAAATGCGATTTTTTTAACACCCGATGAATCTCCGCGCCGCGGAGAACTCACCGAAAATGATCCCCATTCGCACCGTCGTGCGGCCACACCCGCGCATTTTTATGCGTTTCACCTCAATGCGGGCGAAACGGTTGGCATACAGGCAACGGCTTATTTTGATCCCTATTTGTATTTATTTGCCGATCAAACCGGACAAACGCTATTGGCCGGCAATGATAATGCCCACAATAATACAACGGCGGCGTTTTTACATTTTACCGCGCCACAAGAAGGCACTTATTACTTAGAAGTGACCAGCCATCGCCGTCGTCAATTGGGAGAATATGGGCTAAGTATCACGCGCAATCCCGCCAATCAAGCTCCTTTGGTGCATCCGTTTCGCGTCACGCCCTATCCTTTACAAACGCCGGTGACAGCGACTTTTACCGATTTTAGCCGCGATCCCGAGGGACAAATTGCTGAACGTTGCTGGCGATTTGGTGATGGCAGTCCGTGGCAATGTACAGCAGAAAACACGATAGAGTACAATTATACTCGTCCGGGTCAATTTGTGGTGAGTTTGCGCGTGCGCGATGATCAAGGGGAATTGGCCTTGCACAGCGAAGTGGTGGAAGTCGCCGCACAGCCACAAGAAACGGATATTATATTACCAATCAATGATCGCGTCACCGGAGAATTATCGCCTGCCGATGGTGTGTCACAAACCAGAACCAGTGCGTTTGCAGATCGTTATCTCATTGCCAATCCTGTTCCCGGTCAAGAATTAGTGATTACTCTGCGTTCGCAGCAATTCGACAGTTATTTGTACTTATATGATGCCTTAATGCGACGTATTCGAGAAAATAACGACGGCGGCGGCGAGTTTGATGCCCAAATTCGTTATTTACCGACGGATGATCGGCCATTATTTATTGAAGTGACCAGTGCGCAAGACAGTGTACAAGGGATGTATCAGTTGGAATTGAACCAAGTCACGGACAATACGCCTGTGCCTATTGTGTTAGAAATTGCCGTGAATCCGCAAGACCCGCAACAAGTGACTTTTGTGGGACGAGTGCCGTTGGCGTTTGCGGGACAATTTTATACGTGGAATCTGGGAGATAACAGTTTACCCATCAATACCGCGCAACCCATTGTTGTCCATCGTTATCATAAAGCGGGCTTGTATGAAGTGAGTTTAAATGCGCGTAATGCCAAAGGGCAAACGGTGAATCAACGTCGCACTTTTTTAATAAGTGATACGGGACAATTGAATGTAGAAGCCAAATTTACTGTGTCACCACAATTTGGGGAACGGCCATTGCGTAGTTTTTTTACGAATCAATCGCAGGCCTTGCAGTCGGGACTGGGGGATGAATTGCATTATTTGTGGCATTTTGGCGACGGAGAAGTGTCCACCCAACGTAATCCAATTCATACGTATCAACGCGAAGGCAGTTATCCTGTGGTGTTAGAAGTTTATTCTCCTTTGACGCAACACAGTGTGGCGGTGTCTATGCCCATTGTGGCATTTGATAGAAATACGCCAGAAGTGCCTATTGTGGGTATGGCGCGGGAGCGGCCGCAAGTGTTAATGGCAGGGTTTGATCCCATGTTGTTAGACGTATTAGATACCCATGTGCGAATTTTTGCCTTAGTGCGCACGGGAGCAACACCCATTCAAAGCGTGCGTTTACTGGCCAATGAAGGCGATTTTCACCTCTTTTTATCGCCGGTAGCGACTTATGACAATGGCTTGCAGCGATTTGAAGGGATTTACACTTTTCCACGTGGACAATGGCAAGCCGCGACCATGGGGGATTTTTTTGGCGTAGAAAAAAATCAATTCAGAGTACAAGCCCAAGATCAAAGCGGTCAATTTCATGCTTATCCGAATTTAGAAATTGGACAATATCCACGTTTAATGCGTCCTGCGGCGGCTTTGCATGTAGAGCCGAGTACACATGTGGCGTTACGGCGGGCGTTTCCTCAAGTGTTAGCGGCGGGATTTGATCCGATTTTGTTAGATCGCCACGCCTCACAATTGACGGTGGTGGCTTTGGTGCGAGCGGGGATTGCGCCGCTGGATAGCGTGGTTTTAACCCAAGTAGAAGGGGATGTGCGTGTGGCCTTGCGTCAACAGGAAGTGTTACCTAACGGAGATATAGTATACCGCGCCGATTACACTTATCCCGCAGGCAGTTTACCCGCAGGGACAGTGAGTCATTTTTTTGGGACAAGTAAGGGACAATTTAACCTTGTGGCAACGGATCAAGCCGGTCAAGTGCATCGTTATCCGCATATTGTGGTGGGGAATTTTTTGTTGCAGTAATTGGAATTCTGGACATCGCCTAATGTAAAGTTCGATACCTCCCACGTTAGCGCGTGGGAGTGAGAAAAATTTAATCAATCACTTTATTTATTCTCTAATTTAAACAAATAAGCAAAAATATAAATGTTTTTATCCCTTGATTCTTTCAATGAATTGCACAATACTGCTAGATTACAAGAATATCACCTTAAATTATTCTTAATCCCTTTCATTACAGATTACATCAGTAGGCATTTACAATGGACGCTAAAACTACGGTTGCTCATCCGCCTCATCATGTTGTAAGTATTCAAGATATTTAAGCACGTAAAGTGTTGACTCGTCCCAGTTTTGCGGGCGATTTTTTAAATAGCATTCATTTGTTGAACGATTTTTGTGCGGATATGCACGCTTTTTCTTATAAAAAATTGGCGGCATTGCGCTTAAAGGGTTTATTATTAAATCTTAATATTTGCCAACGAGAATTATTAATGGTGATTGGTAGCGAAGCGGATTATAAAACGCTTATTGCCCAATTAGAACCGCATAAACGTTTATATCAACTGTTGGCTTTGCATTTTAAGAAAGTTAAAATTGCTTTTGGTTTAGAAGGCGAATCGGCCAATCATTGTGTGCTGTTGGAAGAGCGGGCATTTATGTCGGTATTGACTCAATCGGACGATTTGCGCGATATGACGCATGTGGGGGCGCGATTTCGGCGGGCTTTAAATATCGCCATGCAGGGACATATTTGTGTGTTGCGTTTACAGCAATTAAGCGAGATAGAACAGTTGAAACAACTGTGGAAACGCGACCGCATTCAAATGTTAATGCAGAAATATCACATTCTCACCGTGACTGAGCCAAAAAAGTTATTGGTCAAAGTGTGGAAATCGGTTAATCAAGAAATGGATAACGAGATTGCCCACAATGAAATTGAAGGCATGATGATTTTTATTGATTAAGGAATAAATTGGATTAACAAGGAATGGTTAATGTAACCTTGCTGCAACGGTATCAACAAGCACTTGAGCGCGTACAAACGCAGATTAAAGCGGCTGCTTTTCAAGCCCAGCGTGATCCTAAAGAAATTACTTTAATTGCGGTCAGTAAACAACAACCGATTGCCGCGATTGAAGCCTGTTATGCGTTGGGTATTCGGGATTTTGGCGAAAATCGCAGCGATGAATTAGCCCAAAAAGCCCAGCAATTAGCTCATCTTACTGATTTAAAATGGCATTTTATCGGTCATTTGCAATCCCGCCAAAGTGAAGCCGTGGCGCGGTATGCGCATTATTTTCATGCGCTAGATCGATTAAAAATTGCACAACGATTGTCTCAACAATTACAAGTGTTCAATCGCCATTTACCTGTTTTTTTACAAGTCAATATTTCAGGCGAATTATCAAAAAGCGGTTGGCCGTGTGCGCTGTGGCCAGAACATGAGCAGGAAAGAACGGCCTTATTAAATGATTTATTAACCATTCAACAATTGCCTTATTTACAGGTGCAAGGTTTAATGACTTTACTGCCTTATGAGGCTGCGAATGAATCTTTATTGCTTTGGTTTAAGCGTTTGGCACAATTGGCCGAAACCTTGCCACTTCATTCGCAACCCGCAGCGCGTTCTTATTTATCAATGGGAATGAGCCATGATTTCCAATGGGCGATTGCCGCAGGTGCAACCCATATTCGCGTAGGAACGGCTTTATTTGGCGAGATTTAACTGAACACATTGTTCTTCACAACGAATCACTTCTATTGATAAATGTGCCAATTCAAATTCGTGTAATAACTGCTTATAATAACTTGATTCTTGCGGCGAATCAGTCACGAGAACCACAATTGCCGCGTAATGATTAGGACTGATTTGCCACACGTGTAAATCAACCACTCGATTGTCTAAATCTTGCTCAATTTTCTGCTGGATTTTTTTTCTTAATGGATCATTTAAATTACGGTCTAATAAAATAGGACTGGTTTCCTTTAATAAACCCAAAGCCCACACCATAATAATCCCCATTCCCACTAAGCCCATTGCCGCATCTATCCAAATAATTCCCGCATATTTTCCAATTAATAACGCAATAATCGCTAAAATCGAAGTCAATGCGTCCGCTAGAACATGAAAATAAGCTGCTCGTAAATTATGATCATGTTCATGTTCATGGTGATCATGTGCGGGGTGATCGTGTTCATGGTGATGGTGATGATGATCGCGCAATAACCAAGCAGAAAATAAATTCACCAGCAAACCCAATACGGCAACAATTAGGGCTTCATTAAAATGGATATTTTCTGGGTGAATAAGGCGTTGTATTGATTCCAAGCCAATGATCAACGCCACCACCGCCAAAGCCACCGCGCTGGCAAATCCGCCCAACACGTTGACTTTGCCCGTGCCAAAACTGAATTGTGGATGTTGAGCGTAACGACGCGCATATTGGTAAGCAAATAAAGTAATGGCAAATGCCGCCACGTGCGTCCCCATGTGCCAACCATCGGCTAACAAAGCCATTGATCCATAAGCGAATCCCGCCACAATTTCAATCAACATCATACTGCCGGTTAAAAGCAGCACTCGTCGCGTTTGCATCTCGCCTTGTATATTATCTACACGAAAATCATGAGAATGTTGCCATTTTTGCAGCGTATTGGCGTGCATTATTTCATTGTCTCCCATTTATCTTTTCTGAGCATCCATTCACTAAGGCACAGCCAATACACTGATTCGTCCACTTTGATTGTAAACATAAAGACGGTCTTGTGCTAAAATCGGCGGGGCTAAAATACGGCTTTTATCCGTTTGGTGACGACCGACAAACTGCCCATCTTCAGCACGCATCCAGTGTAAATAACCTTCTACATCACCCACAATCACATATTGTCCTGTACTCACGGGGGCGGTTAATTGGCGATTTTCCAATTTGGTCTGTTTCCACACCGCAGAACCAGTAAAACGATCCAAAGCCCACACATGATCTTGATCATCTGTCACGTAAACATAGCGATTATCCGCGCCTAAACCCGCATGAGAAGACATTTCCCGCTCCCACAAAACACGGCCGCTGTACAAATCCATCGCCACCATTCGCCCGCGGTAACTGACGACGTATAAAACATCCCCCATAATCACAGGGTCTGCGTCAATATCAACCATACGCTCCAATTCGGAGCGGCCGCGTGGTACGGCGATACTGGCTTCCCACAACAATGCGCCGTTGTCTAACTGTACTGCGGCCAATTTTCCGTTATCAAAACCCGCAATCACCGCGCCGCTGACCAAAACAGGCGTACTTGCACCGCGCAAAGTCAATACAGGAACAGTCCGTTCATAAACCCAAGTCCGTTGGCCGCTACGGCTATCAATGCCCCACAATTTGCCATCTAAAGTCCGCGCCACCACAACGCCTTGTGCCAATTGTGGCGGAGTCAATATTTCGCTAGACAATTCGGTACGCCATACTTCTGCACCGGTGGTGCTATTTAAGGCGATTAAATCGCCTTTATTTGATCCCACAATGACTAATTCTTGATTGACACCGGGGCCGCTGGAGACAGGAATATTTTTTAACGCATTCTTCCATACCACTTTTCCTGTATCTGCATTAAATACAGTAACGCCATTTCTGGGATCGCTGACAAATATTTTACGGTCGAATATAGCGGGTTTTAGCGGCAAAAATTGTTCTGCTTTTAGGCCACTGCTGGCTTTTACCGTCCATTGCACCAATCCCGAAACGGCAACGCTAGGAGTAAAATCAACCAATGGCGCAGGTTCACGGGTGACATCTTTTTGGGTGAATAAACCACATCCCGATAGCACCGACAATAACCCAATTCCTATCAACACACGTAACATTAGGTTATTCCTCTGTCGATACCGGTGCGGGTGGAATTTCAGACGGAGCCACTTCTTGTGCTTGTACAGTTTCTGTCACTGGAGTGACTTGGACGGAAGGAGTAACTTCAGGCGTGGGCGTTTGTGTATTTTCAACCGTCGTTTCTACCACAGGAGTTTCTGCGGGAGTGACCACTGTTTCTACCACAGGAGTTTCTGTGGGAGTGACCACTGTTTCTACCACAGGAGTTTCCGCGGGAGTGACTACTGTTTCTACCACAGGAGTTTCCGCGGGAATTCCCACCGTTTCTACCACAGGAGTTTCCGCGGGAGCGACTACTGTTTCTACCACAGGAGTTTCCGCGGGGGTGACCACTGTTTCTACCACAGGAGTTTCCGCGGGAATTTCCACTGTTTCCGTAACCGGCGTGACTTCGATAGACGGGATCGCTTCAGGCAAACCGGTTTGATCGGGAACTAAAGTCATTTCAATAGGATTAGCCGGAGGAGTTTCTTCGGCCGCAGGCAATTCTGGAGCTTGTGCCAATAAGTGATCGGTATCTGATTGGCCGACATTGTCCAATTTCATTTGTAATAAACGACGGTGCGCACTGTTTAATTCCTTATAATCCAACGCGCTTTGATACGCAACTCGCGCCGCCTCTAACGCCTCTTCAGCCAACGCAATATCGCCTTCTAATTCAGCATAAGCCGCGACAAAATCCGCTTTTTCAGGCACTTTTAACACCTCTTTTGCCGCGGCAATATTGTCTTGATCTAAAAATAACTGTGCTTTGCGTAAACGTGCGATATGTTTAACATGTGCAGGTTTACCGTGATCGAGTACCCATTGCAAATGCGCGTGAGCGGCATCTAACTGATTGTCGTCAACCGCTTGTTTTGCCAAGGCTAAAGCCGCTAAACTGGCGTAAGGACTGCTACTGTAATCTGCTAATAACGCTCTAGCCGATCCTTGTAATTGGTCGGATTGCTTTTTTTCAATCGCTAACAACACTTGTTCATACTGCGCTGAGGCTGTTTCTGCTTTTTGTTGCGTGTAGGCCTGCCACGCTTGCCATCCTAATAATAAAGATGCCCCTAAAATTAATCCGGCGGCGACGGATAAGCCATTTTCTTTCCACCATTTTTTAATGGCTTCAACTTGTTCGTCTTCTGTTGCGTAAGTAGTCACTGAGAAATTTCCTTATTTTGTGGTCATAAGTGGTTAAATAAAAATAAGTCGTTAAACAAAAATATTCAGCTACTAAAATTGTTCAGAATTTTCACATTTCTACCGCCCCCTGCCCCCTCCTGCTAGGAGGGGGAAGAGATGAGGTTATCTTGTTAAATTTTAATTATAAAAACAAGCTCTTATTCCCCCCTCCTAGCAGGAGGGGGGTTAGGGGGCGGTAGAAATGCTAATAGTTCAAATTATTTCTGTTTAGGTTGTTAATAAAAACAATTAATTGCCATAACCGGGCAAGGTCAGTAAACGCGAATCTTCGACGCGGCCACCGACAGTAAAGTGATAAAGTGATTGGTACTCATCTCCAGTTAAACCTAACACTTCATGTACGGCATCATCGAAAAAGCAACCAATTCCTGTACCTGCCAACTGATTAAATTCTGCTTCCAAATACAACAGGTGGCCAATCAAACCCGTTTCCCAAAATAAACGCGGATAAAACCACGCACCCCACGCGGCTAATGTCGGTTGAAAACGGCACAACATGGATACCGCAAAACAACCATCCGACGCAATTGCCTGATGACAAGAAACTTGTTTAGCCAATTGTCGCCCATCGCCCGAAGTCAGGTGAAATAAGGGCAGATCGTCGGGACAAGAAGGCACAGATTGCCAAGAAAATTCAGGTTTTAACAAGCCTTGTAAACGTTCTTTCGCATTCGCCTCGCGCAATAACAAGTAAAGTCCAGATTCCAACCCTTCCACGCGATGTACCAGTAACACTAAATTAACTTGGGCAGGCCACGCCACTGCGGTAAAAGGCACTTGTCCGGGCAAGGGCAACGTACGTTTTAACAAGCGAAAAAAATGCGATGCGCTTAAATGACTGTGTCCGTCCATCGCCACCGCACTGCGTCGCTTCTGCACAATATCATGAATACTGGGTTCATTTTGACGGACATCGTGGACTACGGAAGAGGTGGGAATTGTAGGCGTTATTGTATAAGGTAAATCGCCGGCGGCTTTATGCGTGGCAATGGTGACGTGTTCAATAATACGCCAACGCAAATGTTCAGGGCTTAAACGATTGGCTTCACCGCGCCACTGTAAGCGAGCAAAGGCTTGGATTGCTGTCGCCTCTGGCCGTGCATCGGCGGCGGTGGGTGTGGGAGAAATCGCCAATAAACAATCGGGGTGTTCTGCTTCGTTGCCTTCACGCAAATGGGTGAGTCCCATAAGTAGCACTAATTCTTCTGTTCCCAAGCCATCCAGCAATGTCACCGTCCACCCCAAAGCCGAAGCAGCCACACTTAATGCCGCAATGGCGTGTCCAATATCATGCTGACAATAGCGAAAAGCCCGCTCTCCGTATTTCCACATTTCGCGCCAGTGAATCGAAGATAAGCCGATAAAACAAGTAGTTGCAGGGAAATTCGCCGATAAATTCGTCCATAATGTGTGAGACAATTCAGCCCGTTGTTCTAAAGCGTGTTCTTTGGGTGCGTAATGAAACACAGAAGGTTTATGATGTAAACCGTCAATCGCGCCGCACAGCAAGTAAACTTCTGTCGGGTGTAAATTGCCACTGGAAGGATTCACGCGCAATGCCCAGCGTGTCTCACCGGCTTGTTTCCAAGCGGACAAGGCAAAACTATTGTAAAACAATTGTGAAATGTGCGATAAATTCAGCGGTTGCGTGCGACAACTTCCCTGTAAAAAAGCAGAAGAATAAGGCACTTGTGTCACATCATGCGGTGGATGAGGCAGAGGAAATAAAGGCGCGCCTTGAAAACGTCGAAACGGATCCGGTTGATCATCCCAATCTAAGAATTGAGGGCCGCGAGCATATTGATGAAAATGATGTTTAGTGGCCTCATGGTAACCTAATACTTGAGCCAATTCATCTTTCAATTTTTCTGTATTCATAACACCACAAACTGCGATTTAAGGAGACACCCCCAGTCCCAACAGCCAATGACTTTTGCAGAAGACCAGAGCTAAAAATATCTATTATAACAAATTGAATTCGTTACGGATCAGAGTATGAGTGGTGTTTTTTATCTTATTGAAATATAAAAAATTATTGTGAAAAACAACGAAATAAAGCGTTTATCCTCCACCGCGTTGAAAATAGTGGGAAAAACGCTGCATAAAAGCCAAACGTTCACTCACAGAATCGTTATCAAAATACAATTCAACCCGTGTCACCGGCAAAGTGAGCAAAGCAATACGACGCGGAGGTTGTGGAATCAGTTGAATGCGAAGGTGTAGTGTTGCCGTTTGAATTTGTAAACAATAATCCGACCGCGCCTCATGGACACCGGGCATCATTTTGGCAAAAATCCGTTTAAATTCTTCAGGCGTTAATGCCATTTCATAATGCTGTTGTGACGCAGTCGAATTAAACATTTATTTTTCCAATAAGCGCGGCATTAATTCGACAAAATTACACGGCTGCGTGCGATAGTCTAATTGCGCATTTAAAATATGATGCCATGCCGTGCGACATGCACCTGATGATCCCGGCAAACAAAAAATATAAGTGCCATTGGCCACACCTGCAATAGCGCGTGATTGAATGGTTGAGGTCTTAATTTCTTCATAGGAAATTTGGCGAAATAATTCCCCAAATCCTTCGATTTTCTTATCCAATAATGGCGTAACCGCTTCAGGCGTAGAATCTCGTCCTGTAACTCCCGTTCCGCCTGTGGTTAAAACCACCGTAATGTCGTCATCGGCAATCCAACGAGATAAAGCCGCTCGAATTTGATAAATATTGTCTTTGACAATGGTTTTTTCAGCCACGCGATGTCCTGCTTGCGTGATTAAATCCATCAAAACCTTACCAGAGGCATCTGTGGCTTCGGTGCGAGTGTCAGAAATGCTCAATACGGCAATGTTCAAGGAAATAAATGATCGATTTCCTGATACGTGTGACATGTTTTGTCCTCGTTTTTGGGGTTGGTTTTTTTGATAAGAATTCTGTTCTTAGTTGGGAGATTTAAATCGCGATAAAAAATTTTTTAATTCTTTTAAAGAATAAAATCCTACGAATTAAAACTCGACAAATCGCGTTCTAATTTTTCTTGAATAGCGGTCATTATTTTATGGGTGATTTTAATCTCTTCAACGTGAAGTCCGTCTGAGAGTTGATTAATCCAAGGGACTTGTAAACGCATCGCGGCATCAAAAATCTGCTGCCCTTTTTCTGTCAACACCACCAAGGAAGCACGTCTATGATGCGGATTAGGCGCGAAAGTTACCAAGCCTTCTTTTTCTAAATCATTAATCACTCGTTGAACATTTTGCCGATTCACTCCCATGTCTCGCGCCAGCCAAGCAACAGGCTGTGGTTTTTCTGCGGCAACAATTTCGCCCAATATTTGCCAACGTACACTGGTTAAACCCAATTCGGCCACCAAACGATCCCCAGCAGTCAGCATTTGATTACTCACGCGAAATAAATCTAAAACTAAATCGGACAACGCAGCACCCGCCGCGGTTCTGGTCAAGTCAGACATGATGCTTTCCTTGCAAATAAAATTGTTTATATTGCATAATTGACATTATGATGTCAAAAAATTAAACTCTATTTTCCTGCAACTATTGAATTAAAAGCGTTTATTCGTATGAAACCCATTATCCATGTTCTAGCAAGTGTCGTGGCGATGTTTTGTATTTTAGGTTTTTGGATCGCCAGTGTTGTTTCCGAGTTGTTCCTTTCTGAACAAGATGTGATGCTCATTAAGCAAGCCATTCTTTATGGTATGTTGATTTTGATTCCTGCCATGGCCATAACGGGAGGGAGCGGTTTTCTTCTCGCAGGAAATCGAGGCGGGCGTTTTATCAATAACAAAAAAAATCGCATGAAATTTATTGTGTTAAATGGGGTATTAATCATGATACCTTGCGCATTTTTTCTGTCCTATCAAGCGAATAGGGGACAGTTTGATTTTGTTTTTTACAGCGTACAAACCGTCGAATTGCTCATGGGTATGATACAACTGATTCTCATGGGGCTTAATTTTCGGGATGGACTTAGATTAGCGGGAAAATAGGGAAATAATAAAGGGTGATTAAACGAAGATAGATGCAAAATTACCGCGCCAAAAAAATCCACAATAAGCGTTTAATTACTCCAATCCCCAATCCTGCAAATTAAAATCACCCAAATGAGAAATACGTAAATCAGCCGCTTGATAAATTTCAGGGTTATACACAGAATCGGTCAAGGCGACTACAAACATGCCCGCGGCTTTAGCTGCTTGAATACCCGCGGGAGAATCTTCAAACACCAAACAGTGCGCGGGTGGGGCGTTCATGGCTGCGGCCGCGGCTAAAAACACATCTGGCGCAGGCTTTAACGCCCGAATCCCTGCGCTGTCTCCACAAATCACCGCAGCAAATTGTTGTAACCATGCTTGATGCTGCTGCATTTTTAAACCGAAAGACTCACTGGGCGAACTGGTGGCGATGGCATGGGGAATGGCGCGAGCGCGCAAGCTAGCGGTCAAAGCCACCGCGCCGGGCATCGCCTGCGCATGGGGAAAATAATCCCGCAATCGCCGATCTCTTTGTTCTACATACTCAGCAATGGACAAGGGTAACTGTAGTGCATCAATCACAATTTGCGCCGCCACGCGCACGTCGCGGCCAATCATCCGCGACTTCGTATCCCAGTCTAAACTGCGTCCGTACTGCTTCGCAATTTCTTGCGTGGCTGCCGTGTAAAATTTTTCGGTATCCAGCAACACACCATCTAAATCGAAAATAACGTGAGTAATAAGGGCATTCATGAAAAATTAAATTCGTATACCAAAATTATGTGAGATATAAAAACAAATTAAGTTCTAATATCTAGCTAGATATTAGGTATAAGATACTGTTTAATTTTATTAAACTTAAACACTTTACCTGACAAAAAGGTCTCAAACATACTAGTGACTTCTTTAAAGCTTGATAGACGATGAAAATTCTTTCTGACCCAATTCTTACCTTGAAGCCAAATATCCTCGACTGGATTTTGCTCTGGGGCATTGGGCGCAAATCTTAATAAACGAACTTTCCATTCTGATTCTGGAAGTCCCCCATTTAATTTCTCTAAATAAGTTCTTAAACCTTCAGAACGATGATAACTTGCACCATCCCAAATAATCACATGACGGGCTTCTTTATATCTGTAAATGAGCCAGTTAATAAAGTCTATCGTATATTTTGTATCAGCTTTCTTTGCCCTATCTAAAATAAATTCTCCCGTATAAATATTCACCGCTCCATACCACGTTTGAGAAGTGCGATAATTACTCATCTTTATTGACGTTCTTTCTCCTTTTTTCGACCAAACATAACCACAAATATCTCCCCACAACTGATGGCTTTCGTCTTGCATCCAGTACATTACCTCTCCACTTTCTATCTGTTCACGCTCCTTATCTATTAAATCCTTAATCTCTTTTTTTTTAGCTTCTACTTTTACCTCATCTTTTGCCGAATTCTCTTTGTGTGTCTTCTTATAACTTAAATTCGCTTCTTCTAATAATTTAGTATAAGAAGTATTTGAAGAATAGAAAACATCATACTCCTCTTTTAAGTATCTCTTTAGTTCCTCTATTGTTATTGTCTTCTTTTCTTGTATCCAATTAATCACATCTTCTCGTTCACGCGGCTTTAAATACCCTGGCGAGCCTTTATACGCTAACTTTAATCCTTCCACCCCTGACGCTAAATAAATGGCTTTCCATTTATCCACAAATTGCACACTGACACAACACGCTAAAGCCGCTTCCGCACGCACAAAACCAAGCAAAGACATTCTTACTGCCATCGCTCGCTTCACTTCTCTCGCTTCACCTGTTGACATTAACTCTTCTAAATCTTCATATCTCTTGTTCATTATTCTCTCCTATTTAAAAAGTATTATTATACGACTCTGAAAAAATTGGTATAGCAGGATAAAGAGAAAAAAATAACCTATTCTTGAATGCGCAATGAAAAATCAATGGCACGAATTTCTTTGGTTAATATGCCTACAGAAAGAAAGTCAACGCCCGTTTCGGCGACTTCTTTTACATTTTGTAAATCAATATTTCCCGACGCTTCTAATGTGGCGCGTCCATTCACCAAAGTCACTGCCGCTTTCAACATGGGAATATCGAAATTATCCAATAATAACCGAGTGGCGCCAGCGGCTAAAGCTTCTTCGATTTGATCTAGGCGTTCTACTTCAATTTCAATGGGAATATTTTTAGCATTAAGGGCTTGTGCTTTCTGTAAAGCGGCACGAATAGAACCCACTGCCGAAATATGATTTTCTTTGATTAAATAAGCATCATATAAACCCATACGATGATTAGTGCCACCACCACATTTAACCGCATATTTTTGTGCGGTTCTTAAACCGGGAATTGTTTTTCTTGTGTCGAGAACTTTCGCTTTTGTTTCGCGGATGGCTTCGGCAAAAAAGTAAGTTTGTGTCGCCGTGCCAGAGAGAGATTGTAAGAAATTCAATGCAGTCCGTTCGCCCGTTAATAAAGCTCTGGCATTGCCTTCAAGACGGCAAATAATGGTATTTTCAAACACAATATTGCTGTCTTCTACATACCAATCAATTTGGACTTGATCTCCCAATTGCATAAAAACTTCATTAAACCAATCTACGCCAGCAATAACCGCAAATTGACGGGAAAGCACATGGGCTGTCACCGTTGTTTCAGGCGGAATCAATTGAGACGTGACATCACCAGAGCCGCAATCTTCGGCTAATGCGGCGCGTACTTGCTCAGATAAATCTTTTGGCAATAAAAAGCGGCTCATGTTTCTTGTTCCTTAACCTATTTTTAACAATGAGAAGTAAACGAATGAATGATAGATTGTGACATTTACTTATGATAATTTTTATTATAAAATACATAATTTTTATTCATTCATGCTCATCTTTGCTTGATGTCGTCTGTCATTCTATAAAAATAATTTCAGGGTTGCAAATTTTGTTTTGATTAAATTTAGGGTATTTAAGGAGGATAACGTGCGTATTAGACAGCGTTTAATTATAAATTGGGTCATTGTGATTTTATTAACGGCGTTGATTATAGGTTCTACCAGTATTTTTATTACTTATCGTGCTTTACAGAAAAATCATTTATCCGAATTAGATAATATCACTAAAAGCATCAGAATTACCACCGATGCCACCATTGATATTTCCGTGCAAAATTATTTGCGGGCGATTTCTGAAAGTAATTTAGATATGGTGCGCTATTATTATCAGAAATATCAGGATAATCTCCTCACTGAAACCGAAGCAAAACAAAAAGTTGCTGATGTTTTACTCAGTCATCGCATTGGCAAAATAGGTTATAATTTTGTTTATAACATTAGCCAAGCTCCTCAACATGTGATTTGTGAAATTCATCCTAAAGTGCCTAATTTAGATGTGGCGCAATATGATTTTGGACAGACTGCTTTTGCTTTAAAAAATGGTTATTTTGAATATGAATGGCAAAATCCAGATGAGCCTGCCATGTCTAAAAAAGCGATGTATGTGAGCTATTTTGAGCCTTGGGATTGGTTAGTGGCCTCTTCTTCTTATAAACAAGAGTTTTCTTATTTAATTAATCAACAAGAATTAAAACGTAAAATGTCCACGATTACTGTGGGCATGAAGGGATATATTTTTATTCTTGATTTAGCGGGTAATTTAATTTTACATCCTAATTTAGAAAATAAAAACGTGTTTAACTATCAAGATGACACAGGTTTTTATTTTATTCGAGAAATTATTAAGCAAAAAACGGGGATTGTTCATTATCGTTGGATGGATCAAGGTGAGCCGTTTTTTAGCGAAAAAATAGCCAGTCTGACTTATGTTCCAGAAATGGGTTGGATTGTGGTCGCCAGCACTTATGCCAGTGATGTATTTAAGCCTGTTTTGAGTCTCTCTTATGCGATTGCATTAACGACAGCGTTTATTTTATTTTTAGGGATTATTGCGATTATTTTCTTAGTTAATTCTTTGACCAAACCATTAATAAAAATCACTGATAATTCTAAGAAATTAGCAGAAGGCAGTGACAGTGAATATTTCCAAGAGGAAATTTTAAATCGAGATGATGAAGTGGGCGATTTAGCGCGAGCATTTGATGTGATGATACATAAAGTGGCTTTGCGAGAAATTAATTTAAAGCGGGCAGAGCAATTATTGCGCGAAGCCAATGCCACTTTAGAAGATAATGTGAGAAAACGTACGGAACAATTAGAACTTGCTAATCAAGAAATTCATTCTCTCAATTGTCAATTACGAGCTGATAATGTGCGCATGACGGCAGAATTGCATGTCACCAAGCGTTTGCAAGAAATGTTGTTACCCGCCACTGAGGAATTGGCGAAATTAAGCAATCAATTAGCCATTGCTTGTTTTATTCAGCCTGCCGCCGAAGTGGGGGGCGATTATTATGATATTTTGGAATATGACGGGCATATTAAAATCGGTATTGGAGATGTCACTGGACATGGTTTAGAAAGCAGTGTGGTGATGTTAATGTTGCAAACTTGTGTGCGTACTTTATTAACCTGTGGCATTAATAGTTCAATTCAGTTTTTATCTATTTTAAATCGCACTATTTACGGTAATTTAAAACGGATAAATTCGGATAAGAGTTTAACGCTTATTTTATTAGATTATCAAAGTGACGGCATGCTTACCATTAGCGGACAACACGAGGAAGTTTTAGTGGTTCGCGCCAATGGCAATGTGGAGCGAATTGATACGTTTAATTTGGGTTTTTTTGTCGGCATTGAACCTGATATTGCCCATTTTATTGATGATTTTTCTGTGCAGTTAGAATCAGGTGACGGGATTATTTTATATACAGATGGTTTAACCGAAGCTTTTAATCCTAAAAATCAACAATACGGTTTAGATCGTTTGCAAGAGATAGTCAGTCAATTATGGGTAAAAGATGTGGAACATATTAAGCAAGCCATTATTGACGATCTGTACCGCCATTTAAGCGGGAAAACGTTAATGGATGATGTCACTTTATTGGTGTTAAAACGTCGTTAATTAAAGCATAAAACGCTGGGTTTGGAGTCAGAATTTTCAGGATTTTTTTATTTTGGAAATTCTGATTAACTCTAAACTTCTATCACTCTCTCCCCCTACTTCACCCCCGCCTCTTCCATGCGATAAAAAACTCCCATTTCATCATCATTTAATAACACCAATCGGCCAGAAATCAACAACGGATCAAAAGAAAATGGAATCGCCTCTTGACTCAAGACTTCAATAATACCCTCCGGCCCCGCAGGTAAACAGTAAAAACAACTGGGCGGATACATGGCTAATACAAAATGCTTTTGTCCCGCTGTTTTTTCTAAAGGAATCATAAAGCCTTGCACGGTGATAATTTGTCCATTTAAAGCCGTTAATTCTGGCGCAAAAACAGGGGGCGTTGTCACAGATTCGCTGTATTGAACTTGATTAAATAATTTCCAAGAAACCACACCCGGTAAATCCGCTAATGTAGGTAAATTATCCGCCGATAAAGTCGCCGTTTCATTAACCACTACATTCACGTGCGTTTGCAGTCCATCTTTATAATTTAAGGTAATGGTATCATTTCCAGTGATCGTTGCTAATAACACACTTTGTGCTTGACCATCTTCATTAGTAATCAATTGATTTTGCGTAAAAAAATTACCTGAGCGCGATGATAAATATAAAGTTTGGGCATCTAAGGGATGTCCTTCATTGTTTTCTACGGTGGCTAATAATTCTAATGTATCGCCTAATGATAAACGAATCTCTGTCAATGCACCCCAACCCGCTAAACTGGGAATAGCCAGCCGTAATTGATGCGTGTCATTTTCACTTTTAACCACCATACCCGCTTCAGAATGATCGACGGTAATAACAGTTGGAACATTGTCCGTACAAGCACTTAAAAAATAAACCAATAATAGTAATTGAAAAAAATTAAAAAAAATATTCATAATGCCTCATCATTTTATATTAGATCGGACTTAATTCGACGGCATAGGCCTACTCAATTGCCGGTAATTACGTTACACTGTTGCTTTTCTCACCAACCAAATGCAGTCACATCATGCTTACGATTTATAACACATTAACGCGCCAAAAGATGCCCTTTACGCCCATTGAAGCCAATAAAGTCCGTTTATACGTGTGTGGCATGACGGTGTATGATTATTGCCACGTGGGTCATGCACGGGTGATGGTGGTGTTTGATATGGTGGTGCGTTATTTACGCGCCCGCGGTTTTGAAGTCACTTATGTGCGCAATATCACTGACATTGACGACAAGATTATTAAACGCGCCTCAGAGAATCAAGAGTCTATTCAAGATTTAACGCATCGTTTTATTCAAGCGATGTATGAAGATGCCGACGCATTAGGTGTATTGCGTCCTGATGTGGAGCCTAAAGCCACTGAATCTATTGCATCCATTATTAATATGGTCAATACATTAATGCAAAAAGGTTTCGCTTATCAAGCCGATAATGGTGACATTTATTACGCGGTTAATCGTTTTCCTCATTACGGTCAATTGTCGGGTAAGAAAATTAGTGAATTGCGGGCGGGAGAACGGGTTGATATTGAATTATCTAAAAAAGACCCATTGGATTTTGTGTTATGGAAAATGGCTAAAGCCGATGAACCCAGTTGGCCGTCACCGTGGGGCGCAGGGCGGCCGGGCTGGCATATCGAATGTTCAGCCATGTCAACTGATTGTTTAGGCGAACAATTTGATATTCACGGCGGCGGTATGGATTTACAATTTCCGCATCATGAAAATGAAATTGCACAATCCGAAGCGGCAACAGGCAAGCATTTTGTCAATTATTGGATGCACAATGGTTTTGTGCGCGTGAATGAAGAAAAAATGTCTAAATCATTGGGTAATTTCTTCACCTTACGCGAAGTATTAGCACGTTACGAACCAGAAGTGATTCGTTATTTTATTTTAGCCAGTCATTATCGCAGTCCTTTGAATTATTCCGATCAGCAATTAGACACGGCTCAACAGGCATTAACTCGTTTTTATAACACTTTAAAAGACTTGCCATTAACCCAGACATTGCCTGAACATTCGACCTATCAAGCGCGGTTTCATGCGGCGATGGAAGATGATTTTAATACGCCAGAAGCCATTGCGGTGTTATTCGATTTGGTGCGGGATATTAATCGGGTGCGCGACAGTGATTTAACTCAAGCGATTCAATGGGCAAATGAATTGCGGCAATTGGCAGAAATTTTAGGTTTATTACAAACTGATCCGCATGAATTTTTACAACGCAGCGGTCAAAAAGACGAATTAGCAGGCTTATCTAATCACGACATTGAGCAGTTAATTGCAGCTAGAAATGCAGCGCGTCTGGCGCGTCAATGGGCTGAAGCGGATCGCATTCGAGATGAATTAAAGCAAAAAGGTGTGATTTTAGAAGACACCGCGCAGCAAACCAGTTGGCGACGGGAATAATGGAGTTATTATGAACTTTTCGCCCACTTTTTTTCCTGAAATGGGGTTGTGGTTGGGGACATTGCTGTATTTGCCTATTTTATTGTGGGCGATATGGCAGGCTCCGTGGGCGCGGTTGCGAGATGCTTGCGATGCCCACGTGTGGTTAGGCAGTTGTGTGGTGTTGTGGTTGGCGTGGCGATTGAGTGCGGGCATTACGCCCGGTATGGAATTTCATTTACTGCTCATGACCACAGTGACATTAATGTTTGGATTGCCGTTTGCCATTCTTTCTGCCAGCGTGGCGCAATTGACTTTAGTGTTAGAAGGAGCTGCCAGTTTATATGGTTATCCATTAACGGTGTTAATAAATGGCGTTGTTCCTGCGTTAATTACCTATGTTATTTATTGGTTGGCTTATTGGTGGTTTCCGCGTCATTTCTTTATTTATATTTACATTACCGCTTTTGTTGGTGCTGCAATAGCGATGTTAATGAATCGGTTATTAGGTCTGTCTTTACTGTTAATTAGCGACACTTATCAGTTGAGTCAATTGGGAGAGCAACCGTTATTTATTATCGTGATGTTATTTCCTGAAGCCTTTATTAATGGTTTATTAATGACTATTTTTGTGGTCTATCGTCCGCAGTGGGTGAGTAGTTTTAATGATGAACAGTATCTGCGTAATAAATAAAACGGCATAAGTGGCTAAATAAAAATATTCAGCCACTACAATCGTTCAGAATTTTTACTCTTCCTGCTAAGAAGGGGAATAACAGATTGTTTTCGTTTATACACTACAAATTCGCCACCAAAGGACGATGACCGTTAAACACCAAATGCACCTCATCACCGATTTGCACTGCATAAGCGACAAAAACCTGTAATTGTCCTGCTACATCAAAAGCGACATCTTCCACAATGCTGATGTGTTCTTGCGGGGCTAATGTTTCCCGTAATTCTGCGGGCGTTGCCAACAAACTGGCGACAGTACCATCCCACACGTGCCACGCTTGCCCTTGACGCATAAATTGTTGTGTATTTTGTTGGGCATCCGTGTATATCGCCACCACCATCATCGCCGCAGGACGACCCACATGTTGACTGTCCACCTTAATTGACATACGCAAACTGACTGCGCCATGAATACGGTTGCTGTGGGGTAATTCTACCCCCTCCTTTATTATTCTTGGCGAAAAATACGCATTAGTTTCAATGAGTTGATTCTGAAGATTATAAGCAACTCCAGAACGAATATCCGTCACTTTCTCCACTGCCCCTAGGGTACAATTTTCAGGGCGTATTGCCGTAAGTTGATCTGTCGCCTCACATTGACGACCCGCACCAATTGCAGGGCTATTAACGTGTAGATTTAAAAAAGGCAAATCGCTTTGCACTAATTCTGTCAATAAAGGATCAATAATTTGAACTTTTTGCGTACAATTACTGTCCGTGCTGTCATTGGGATTTTTGGCGGGAAACTGAATATTAAAGCCACCGTCTCGATAAGAACCCGCACAATTTTGATTTTTCTGCCAATTTTTGCCTGAATTGTAGGCAGTATTGTTTACAATTAGGCTGTTTTTAAACGTCACATTATCCTCTCCGCCGAATAATGCCCCGCCTACAAATCCCGCATGATTGCCCGCAATTGTAGTATTGCTTATTTCTAAACTTCCCCCAATTGGCATGATGGCACCGGCCAAACCACCGCTACCGTCTTGATTTTCAACCGCTTTATTGTTATAAAACGTGCTATTGAGAATTTTAGAATTTTGCGACTGCTCCCCTATCCACAAAGCCCCTCCTTGTGCTTGGGCTGTGTTGTCAATGAATACACTATGACTCAGCACTAAAACACCATTGCCATGCCGCAAACCGCCACCAAGGGCATCTCCTTTGTTGTCTTTAATCACATGATTATCTTGAAATAAACTGTGACTAATCAACACCTTATCTGGCGGATAAACAAAACTAAATACGGCTCCGCCTTGTCCTGCTGCCCGATTTCCAATAAATTGGCTACGCTCAATGCGAATAACTCCGCCTTGTTGAGTCGTATTGTCGCTTGCGCCATCGGTATAAATTGCGCCACCATAACCATTGGCACTGCTACTCGCACCCGCTTTGCCGCCAGAAGTGTCATTATTAATAAACAAGGAATCTGTCACGGTTAATTGGCTTAATAAATTATTAATTGCCCCGCCATTAACGCCGATATTGTCTTCAAATAAACTGCGATGCACACTTAATTCACCCAAACTGGCAATAAAAATCGCTCCGCCACCATGTTCTTGTAATCCAGAAGTGCCGTTATTATTCTTAAATACACAATGATCAAGACGAACACGGCTAAAATTACCAATACGCAGTCCCGCACCTGAGCCATCTCCAGAAGGTTTCCCATTGATAATAGTGAGATTTTTTAGCTCTACATTGACACTATTATGGGTTCTCAATACGCGAGTTTGCTGTTGTCCATCTAAGGTGATCAGCCCACCTTGTTGATGGCCGCCCCCGTCAATAATGGTATCTCGACTGATGATTAATTCTTCAGTAAGCGCAATACGTTTTTGTCCGCAATTAAATTGAATCAACCCACCTTGATCAAGGGCTGCTTGTAAAGCTTGTGGCGTACATTCTTGTAAAAGCGTATTGGCCTGAATAAATGAAACGTAACATAATAAAAGCCAGAATAAACTCAAGCGAAATAAATAGCGCATGATTTTTTTACTCCTATACCAAAATTAAGGCATTGATAAAATCGTTCTGTCAGAAGATGAGGTTATTTTGTTAAATGTTAATCATGAAAATAACCGATAACTTTCCAGCCTAGCAAGCAGAAGTAAAGGACAGTAGAAATGCAGATAGGCCAGATTATTTCTTTGGGTACTTATGGTTATAAATAGCTTTGCATAGGACGCTCAAATTTTACATAAGTGAGGTAAGATAAGGCAATTAATACCGCAAAAAAGCCGATGAAAAAGCCCACATTTAAAAACAAAGTTTTATCTAAAATACCATAACCAACTAAAATCGCAACCATTAGTTGCAAGGGAAAATGTAACAAAAATAAGGAATAACTAATATCTCCCAGCCACGCCATTTTTTTTAATAAGATGCCGCGTTGCATTTCCAGAAAAATCAAGCTCAAGAGGCTAATGGGAAATAGCAAATAATGAACGTAGCCTTCTAAAAATAATTTACCGATAAATCCCAATTGCTTAATATAAACCGTTAAATCAGCCCCATAAAATGAAAATAAAGTTGCTCCCCAAAGTATCAGTGTTGCCGCATAAAATCCTAGTCGTATTTTTTCAGCGTGGGGACTGAGGTAAACCGCGACGTAAAAAATACAGCCACCAAAGAAAAAGCCACTGATACCGCGCAATAAATAACGATTCAGATACTCTGAAGAATCAGCCACTAATAAGATCGCCGCTATCATTGAAATCAGCAAACAAATTAAAAACGTCGCTTTGCGCCAATAAGCCAGTATAAAAAATAAAAGATAAAGGAAAACTAAAACAGATATTGCCCAAGCAGGGCCATTAAAAGAAAAACCATTGTCCAGCCCCCATTTTTGAATAAATAAGAGATTGAGAACAAAATGATACCCGTCAAAATGACTGTATACAAAATAAAATCCATATTGTTGGGAGTAAATCAATTGCAAAACCACCACCAGCAATAACGTGGCTAAGTGCAACGGATATAAGCGGGCAATTCGCTTTATTGAAAATGTCTTAAAATCGATATTTCTTTCACTGATTTGCTTTTGATATAACCAGAAAAAAACAAAACCAGACAGTAAAAAGAAAAAATTAACTCCTAATGTGCCTGTTAAATAAAAAGGTTTTAAAATATCGTATAAAGGGAATGTGGTTTTATCAAAAGGGATAACTTTTTTTTCCCCAATAAATACAAAATGCACCCAATGAGATAATACAATAATAATAGCCGCTATTCCGCGCATGGCATCCAATGAGTAAAAACGCTTTGGCCACGTAGAAGAAGACATAATAACTCCAGTTTTAAGTAGGGTTAATGATTTTTTTTATAGAAAATCAGAATGTACAGAATAAGTTTTTCAAGAAATTTTGTCCATTCTGATTCCCACATTCATTTAAATCACCACCCGATCATAATAACGAATGCGATACAACAAACGTTGTGTGTCTGGCGTGTCGCCGTCGGTGAATCCGGTGCGATTGTGTAAAACATTATTACACAACACACCTTCACCCGCGTGTAGACGATAACGCACGTGAAATTGCGTATCACTGTTTAAAAATTCATTTAAACACGCCACCGCCTCCCGCACTAAGGGACGATCTGCCCATTGAATATGACGTTTACGCACAGTATAACGCATATTTAACTGGCCATCTTTGGTAAAACTAAACACCGCACTGGATTGCGCAGGACGTAAAACAACATCACCCTGCTGATTGGCGGGAATGGTCATGGCATCCGCAGCCATCAACGCCGTGATAAAATCGGGATTTGTATCGCGCAAATGAATGTAAGCGATGTCAGGATCAATGTAAGCATTTTCTCCCCCAGAAACAGAAGGTCTAACGCAATACATCAACAGAGCCAACACGTGGCTGTCCAATGCGTTGTAATAACCATCCGTATGCCAATTAAGTGGTTGATTCGTATAAGGAATATACTCATGGGCTTGACCTTCGCTCACCACTTGTAATGCGGTAATCCCATCTTCTTCTGTACACAAAGTGGTGTCAATTCGCGTCAACCCCCATTGCCGACCTAATGCGGTTAACACTGTTTTATCCACCTTTTCAGCGTCAGTCACGCGATAAATCACCATATTGGTTTGCGCCAAACAGCGCGCCATCTGTTCTCGTTCTACAGTGGACAGTTGAGCGGGATCGCGCACTTCTACTGTAATATTTTCTACGGACAAAGGATAATGTTGTAACTTCTCTGTCCGAAATGCGTTGTAATTCGATGCGTCACTAAATGTCCGAAAATCAAATGACATCACTAATCTCCCTTATGGCTTCATTAATAAAATCTGTTTGCATTATTGCACTACTTTTTGTTGTTTTTACCCGCTTCCTCAGCGCAAAACCGCGGTTTAATAACCGAGTGTTTTTCTAAACATTTAGAATCCAATATAACTTATTGAAATATAAGGTTTATAAAATTCGCTTGACTAATTCGCAGTAAATAACTAATTTAGTATATTAGATTGCAGTGATTTACTAAAAATGATGCGTTGCAACATGGTTTTTTGGCGAAATCAATAACTTCGACAGAAATCTTAGCCGATAGCCGATGAATAAAAAATAGCTATTTTCGTTTCTCTACTTGGCGTAATCAATAGAGATTCGGAGTACGAATTAAGTCATTTGACGGTGAGGATCAGACTTAATTCGTCATCTCGATACCCTGCAAAGAGTATCACAACTACACTCGACAGATGTCTAAAGGAGACCGTGCGATGAGCAAAGAATTGCGCAATACCCCAATGCTGGATCAATTGGAAGGCGGGCCGTGGCCAAGTTTCGTCACTGGACTGAAACGCCTCGCCCGTGATGACGGCAAACCCTATCAAGCCATGATGATCGACTTGTTAGGCCAATTAGAACACTCTTATGAAACCCGCAAAGGCTTTTGGAAAGGCGGCACCGTAGGCGTAATCGGTTATGGTGGCGGAGTCATTCCCCGTTTTTCCGAAGTGGCCGCCAAATTTCCTGAATCCAAAGAGTTTCACACCTTACGTATTCAACCACCCGCAGGAATGCACTACACCACTGACATTTTACGTCAAATGTGTGACATTTGGGAACAGCACGGCTCTGGTTTAATCGCCCTGCACGGCCAAAGCGGCGACATCATGTTCCAAGGCACCAAAACCGAAAACGTACAGGCCGCTTTTGATGCGTTAAACGAAATTGGTTTTGACTTAGGTGGCGCAGGCCCCGCGGTACGTACAGGCATGTCTTGTGTGGGTGCGGCGCGTTGTGAGCATTCTTGTGCCAATGAGCAGAAGATTCACCGTATTTTAGTCAACAACTTCTTAGATGACATGCACCGCCCTGCATTGCCTTACAAGTTTAAGTTCAAAGTGTCTGGCTGTCCTAACGATTGCATGAACTCCATTGAACGCGCCGACATGGCCGTTATCGGCACGTGGCGCGATGAAATTCAAGCCGATCAAGAAGAAGTGAAAGCCTTCGTGGCCAAAAAAGGACGCAAATATGTGATCGACAATGTCGTCACTCGTTGCCCGACCAAAGCCTTATCCCTGAATGACGATGATACCTTAGCCATTGACAACCGCAACTGCGTGCGTTGTATGCACTGCATTAACGTCATGACCAAAGCCTTATCCGTCGGTAAGGAAAAAGGCGTAACCGTATTAATGGGCGGCAAACGCACCCTGAAAATCGGTGACTTAATGGGAACGGTGATCGTGCCTTTCCTGCGCTTAGAAAGCGATGACGATTACCAACGTCTGAAAGAAATCGCGGAAAACACCATCGAATTTTTCGCCGAAAATGCCTTAGAACATGAGCGTACCGGCGAAATGATCGAGCGAATTGGCTTGGTGAGTTTCTTAGAAGGCATTGGTGTTGAGGTTGATCCGCACATGGTGTCTGAACCCCGTCAATGTTCTTACGTCCGTATGGATACGTGGGACGAAGAAGCGCAAAAATGGCTTGAACGCAAAGCAGAACAAGCCGCCGGTTAATCGCTTTCACGCAAAATAAGCGCAGTTGGCCGCAAAGAAAACGGCAAAGAAGTATCAACTTCCCCGTTTGACAGGGAGTTGATACTGTTGCAATATCACAATATGATAATATCAGGAGATTCTTCTTATGAGCGCACCCCGTATGCCCATTGAATCTGGCGTACCCGATCCGTTCCAATACATGCACCCCGTGCTGGCGCGTAACTTTGGTCAATGGAAACATCATGAACGTCCTCGTCCCGGTGTTTTGTGTCACACTTCCCACAGCGGAGATAAAGTGTGGACTATCCGCGCTGGCACGCAACGCCAAATGGATTTATACACCATTCGCAAATTGTGCGACATCGCTGACGAATTTGCAGAAGGTCATGTTCGTTTCACCATTCGCAGTAACATCGAATTTATGGTGAGCAATGAAGCCAAAGTCGCGCCGCTGATTGAAAAATTGACCAAAGAAGGTTTTCCCGTTGGGGGAACAGGCCCTTCAGTGAGCATGATCGCCCACACGCAAGGCTGGTTACATTGCGACATTCCCGGTACGGACGCATCGGGTGTGGTTAAGGCCTTAATGGATGAATTGTATGAAGAATTTGTGCGCGAAGACATGCCCAATCGCGTACACATCACCACCTCGTGCTGCCAAATCAACTGCGGCGGTCAAGGCGACATCGCCATTAACGTACAACATACTAAGCCGCCGAAAATCAATCATGATTTAGTGGCAAACGTGTGTGAACGGCCTACTGTTGTGGCACGTTGTCCTGTTGCGGCGATTCGTCCCGCTTTGGTTAATGGCAAACCGTCACTAGAAGTGGATGAGAAGAAATGTATTTGTTGTGGTGCGTGCTATCCACCCTGCCCACCCATGCAAATCAACGATCCAGAACATTCTAAACTGGCGATTTGGGTAGGTGGCAATCACTCCAATGCCCGTAGCAAGCCCAGTTTCCAAAAATTGGTGGCCGCAGGTATTCCTAACAATCCGCCGCGTTGGACAGAAGCCGCCGCGATTGTGAAGAAAATTTTACGGGTTTACAAAGAAGATGCCCGTGATTGGGAGCGTTTATCGGATTGGGTGGATCGTATTGGTTGGGCGCGGTTTTTTGAATTAACCGAATTGCCATTTACCAAGTTCCATATCGATAATTGGCGGGGTTCGCGTCGCAGCTTGAATGCGTCAACCCATATTCGTTTCTAAAACACAACTTCCTTTCGGGGGAGAAGGGATAATCGTGTTATTAAACAATCGGTTATCCCTAACATTGTCTCTACACACTTTTTAGGAGAACCCGTCACTATGAAGTTTGGCATTTTGATCAACGAAGGGCCTTATACCCATCAAGCCTCTGATTCGGCTTATCAATTTACCAAAGCGGCGTTAGAAAAAGGTCACGAAATCTTTCGCGTATTTTTCTATCACGATGGTGTGAATAACGGCACTCGTTTGACCGTGCCACCGCAAGATGATCGTAATGTGGTCACTCGCTGGTCTGAATTGGCGAAACAATATCAATTGGATTTAGTGCTGTGTGTCGCTGCGGCACAACGTCGTGGTTTACTCGACGAAAACGAAGCCAAACGCAACGGTAAAGATGCCCATAATATCGCAGAAGGTTTCCGTATTTCTGGATTGGGACAATTGATTGAAGCAGGTATTCAAGCAGATCGCTTGGTCGTTTTTGGCGACTAAACACAAGTCATTAACCTATTACGAGGATCGAGATGATGGACGACGAAAACAGCGGCGGCAAAATTAAAAAGTTTTTATATCTCAATCGCAAAGCCCCTTACGGCAGTATTTATGCGTTGGAATCGTTGGAAGTGGTGTTGATTGGTGCGGCGTTCGATCAAGATGTCAGTTTGGCGTTTGTGGACGATGGCGTATATCAATTGGTCAAAGGACAAAGCACTGATGGCATTGGCATGAAGAATTTTTCCCCCACCTATCGCGCTTTAGAAATGTATGATGTGGAAAAATTGTATGTCGATCAAGCCTCTTTAGAAGCTCGCGGTTTGACAGAAGCAGATTTGCTAGTCCCCGTCGAAGTGCTAGACAGTGCGCAAATGGCCGCGTTGATGGCTGAACAAGAAGTGGTTTTTAGCTTTTAATCGGAGTCCAACATGTTATTACACACGGTCAACAAATCCCCATTTGAGCGCGTCGCATTACAAACCTGTTTACGGTTATCGCAGGCGGGTTGTGGCATTTTATTATTAGAAGATGGCGTTTATGCTGCATTACAAGGCACACAAACTGAAGCCCAGATTAAAGATGCCCTGAATGATAAAAAAGTGTATGCCTTATTACCCGATTTACAAGCCCGTGGTTTTACCGCGGACAAAGTGATCGCGGGCGTACAACTAATTGATTACAATGGCTTTGTCGATTTAGTGATCGAATATCAAGCCACCCAAGCGTGGTTGTAGTCACAAGACAAGGCATTTTTTACCTAAGGGTGGCCGCCCTCTTCATCTTATGACGGCTGGACACTGCCCTTTTTTCTTAACCCTTTCTCACAATACATTACAAGAGGACATAACGTTATGGCAATCGAAGTCAACGGTAAAACAGTCGAAACTGACGAAGAAGGTTACTTAACCAATCTGAACGATTGGGACCGAGATGTGGCACAAGTGTTGGCCAAACAAGACGACTTGACACTGACCGAGAGCCATTGGGAAGTGATCGACTTTTTGCGTGAATACTATGAAGAGTATCAAATCGCGCCTGCGGTTCGCGTTTTAACCAAAGCCATTGGCAAAAAACTGGGCGCGGACAAAGGCAACAGCAAATATTTGTATGATCTATTCCCCTACGGCCCTGCCAAACAAGCCTGCCGTTTCGCAGGATTACCCAAACCCACAGGTTGCGTGTAATTCCTTGAATCGCTTGCCCTATTTGCGGCATGGCTGATCAGTTTTGAGTGGATTTTTTCGCTTCCGCCTTCGACTTCTGAGTAAAACGTCAAGGCGGATCAGACTGTTTTTGTCTGCTCTACGGGTCTGCTGTAAAACATTTGAATAAATCTAATGCGTCTGAAAAAAATCCCCGTCTATTGGCGAGCCATTGGCGAGTGAGGTCAGGCGGGATTGAAGGTTAGAGAATTTGCTTATGGTATTAACTACAATTTACGCGCTTTTGTTCTATTTTGCAACAGCCGTGTTACTTTTTGGTGTGGGTTACAAGGTGTATCAGTACGCCAGTGTGCCTGCGCCGTTAAAAATTCCAACCACGCCTGCGCCCACCACTCGGACGGGAGTGGTTTTGCGGATGCTACGCGAAGTGATTTGGTTTGAAAGTTTATTCCGCGCCAATAAATGGATTTGGTTATTCGGAATGTTGTTTCATGGTGCCTTATGGTTGGTGTTGTTGCGTCATGTCCGTTATTTCATCGACCCCGTGTGGACTTGGGTGATTCTTATCCAACCCATTGGTAAATATGCAGGTTTTATCATGATGATCGGTTTGGTTGGCTTATTGGTACGGCGAATTGCGGTGGAACGGATTCGTTATATCAGCAGTCCATCGGATTACCTGATGCTAGTGTTACTTTTAGCCATTGGCGGCAGCGGTCTCATGATGACTTTTGTACTGCACACAGATATTGTTCAGTTTAAAGCCTTTATGTTGGGCGTGATGACGTTCAGTTGGCAGCCGATTCCTCCTGATCCTATTTTGTTGCTGCATTTAACCGCAGTGTTGCTGCTGATGATCATTTTTCCTTACAGCAAACTGTTACATGCCCCCGGCGTTTTCTTCAGTCCCACCCGTAATCAAGTCGATAATCCACGCGAACAACGACATATCGCCGATTGGGCTAAACGTTTAGAAGATGCGTCATCGTCATAGCACAAGCCTAAAAGCTGGACACAAAGGAGCGTAAACATGGCCAAGACTATTGATGTGCCAGTACTTAAACCGTATATCGAAATCCCAAAACTACAACCCGATGTCATGGCAGGAAGCGGCCCTTATATCGCTAAACCTGACATGCAAGCGGCCTTGGGATTCCGTGGCGAATTGCCAGAGGATTGGCAAAGTATCGCCTTGAATAAGATGGGCGAATTGCTGAAAAAATACCGCAGTTTCCAAGTTTACATGGATGCGTGCGTGAAATGTGGCGCGTGTACGGACAAATGTCATTACTTACTCGGCACGGCAGACCCAAAAAATATGCCCGTGGCACGACAAGATTTGATACGTAAAGTGTATCGTCGCTATTTTACTTTAGCGGGTAAGTATTTTCCCAAATTGGTCGGCGCGGTCGATTTAACCGAAGAAGTGTTAAACGATTGGCACAACTATTATCACCAATGTTCCGAATGTCGCCGTTGTTCGGTGTATTGTCCTTATGGGATTGATACCGCTGAAGTCACCATGGCCGCACGCGAAATTTTAAACAGCATCGGTCGCGGCCAAAAATACTCCAATGAAATCATCGGCAAAGTTTATAAAATCGGTAATAACTTAGGTTTACCTGAACCCGCTTTGCGCGATACGTTGGAAGGTTTGGAAGAAGATGTAGAAGCCGATATTGGCATTAAAGTGCGTTTTCCGTTGGATGAAGCGGGAGCGGAAATTTTATTGGTTACGCCTTCGGCTGACTTTTTTGCTGAACCGCATGTGGATGGTTTAGTCGGCTATGCCAAAGTGTTTCATCAAGCGGGAGTCACGTGGACTCTGAGTTCTAAAGCCTCTGAAGCGGCCAATTTCGGCCTGTTTATCGGCAGTTATGAAAATATGCGCCGTATCGCCTTGCGTATTCGAGAAGCCGCGATTGAATTGGGCGTGAAACGTATTGTATTTGGTGAATGTGGTCATGCGTGGCGTGTGGCGTATAGTTTTCTGAATACTTTAGCGGGGCCGTTTGATTTTCTCGATCCGCGTTATCCTGTTCCGCAGCATATTTGTGAATTTACCTACGATTTATTGCAATCGGGCAAGTTGACGCTGGATAAATCCGTCAACGATCACCGTGTGATGACGTTCCACGATTCTTGTAACGTGGCGCGGGCTTCGCGTATGGGCAACGTACCCGGCGGACAATTTACCATTCCCCGCGAATTGATTAAGGCCGCTTGTAATAATTTTTATGACATGGCTCCTGAAACCATCCATGACCAAACCTATTGCTGTGGCGGCGGCGGCGGTCTGTTGACCGACGATTTGCTTGAATTACGCATCAAAGGCGCAATGCCCCGAATGCAAGCCTTACAGCAAGCCACTGAACAATATCAAATTACCCATTTAGCCGCGATTTGTGCCATTTGTAAAAGTCAATTCACCAAAGTTTTGCCTTACTACGGTTTCAAAATGGATCAAGTCATCAGTGTTCACCAGTTGATTGGCGATGCCATTGTCTTTCAAACCGACTCCGAACACCCCGAAAACAATACCGTTACCTAAATATTGAGGAGGAGATGGTCTTATGTCCACACAAAACCCCGTTACAGAAAAAAAACCATTAACGTTTCGCCGCTACAAAGACGGTGACAGCAAACCGTATCGCAGTCATCTACAGATTTTCCAAGCCAGTTGGAGTCACAAATGTCCTACTTATGTTCACCGCACGCCACCGTGTCAAGGCGCGTGTCCGGCGGGAGAAGACATTCGTGGCTGGTTGGGCATTGCGCGTGGGATGGAAAAACCACCAGCCGGCATGACCTGGGAAGAGTATGCGTTTCAACGTTCTACCAAAGCCAATCCGTTCCCATCTGTTATGGGTCGGGTGTGTCCTGCGCCGTGTCAAACCAATTGTAATCGTAATGCGGTGGATGATTTTGTCGGTATTAATGCCGTTGAGCAGTTTATTGGTGATACTGCGATTAAAAACGGCTTTAAATTGCCGCCACCCGGTGTCGATACCGGTAAAAAAGTGGCCATTGTTGGCGGTGGCCCCGCGGGCTTGTCGGCCGCTTATCAATTGCGTTTATTGGGTCATGCTTGCACCATTTTCGATGATCACGAATCTTTAGGCGGTATGATGCGCTACGGGATTCCCGGTTATCGTACGCCACGTGATATGTTGGATGCAGAAATTCAACGTATTCTCGACTTGGGCGTAGAAACTCGTATGAATACACGAGTCGGACGCGATGTCAGTATTGCCGATTTAGAAGAGCAATTTGACGCGATTTTGTGGGCTTTGGGTTGTAAAGAAGGGCGAAATTTACCCGTTCCCGGTTCTGACGCGCCTAACTGCTTGCGTGGTGTGGAGTTTTTAAGCGATTTCAACCAATCCAAAGTCAACGGCGTACCGAAAAAATTAGTGGTTGTCGGTGGTGGTGATACATCAATTGACGTGGCTTCTGTCGCACGTCGTTTGGGACATGTTCACCCTGATATGGTAGAACAAGTCGCTAACGAAGAATCAGCCGAATATGTCGCTTTTGATGCCGCATCTTCTGCGGCACGTCAAGGGGCGGATGTCGTGTTGACTTCATTATTCCCCAAAAGCCAAATGACCGCCGCACAGCATGAAGTACAAGATGCCTTGCGCGAAGGGGTCGATATTCAAGACGGAGTCATGCCTTTAGAAGTGATTTTGGATGAAAAAGGCTACGCGACGGGTCTGAAAATGGCCAAGTGTGAAGTGAAAAACAATCGGCCGATTCCGATTGAAGGCACTGAATACGTGATTGAAGCTGATGTAATTATCGCGGCCATTGGTCAATATGGTGATTTGACTGGTTTAGATGAGTTAAACAACGGTCGTAACTTCATTGATGCCGACGCAACGTATCAAGTGAAAGACCGTCCCGGTCATTTCGTCGCAGGCGACATTATTCGTCCGCATTTGCTGACGACGGCAATTGGTCAAGGTTCAATTGCCGCAGAATCCATTGACCGCTACTTAAAAGCCAACTGGTTGAAAAAACGGCCAAAAGTGGACGTGCATCATTTTGACTTATTAGAAAAGTTAAAAGAAGCCAACTTAGCTCCAGAGCCTTTTGTTCCTGAACAAGCTGGCGATATGCGAGGGACATCAGCCGCTAAATACGCAGTACATAACTACGAAGATCGTGGGCCAATGGAAATTATTGATTCTAAGGTCTTGTTCTTAGGACATTTTAACGATGTGCCGCGGGAAATTCGGGCAGAAGTGCATGTCAGCGCGGACAATGTGATTGGTAACTATGTAGAACGGATTGTCGGCCTAGATGCCGCACGCGCCCAAGCCGAAGCCAAACGCTGTATGAGTTGTGGGATGTGTTTTGAGTGTGACAATTGCGTGGTGTTCTGTCCCCAAGAAGCCGTCAAACGGACTCCGAAGAAAGAAGCCACCACAGGACGTTATGTTTACACTGATTACAGCCGTTGTATTGGCTGTCATATCTGTGCAGACGTTTGCCCAACGGGCTATATCAACATGGGTTTGGGTGAATAACGATGTGGAGTCGGTTATTCACGGGTCGTTTTATGGCCGTGTTCATCTTGTTGATTGGGGGGGGCTTGAGCATTGCGCTGAGTCTAAACGCCCAAGATCAAACGCCCGCTGTGCCGAAAACAGAAGCGCGTTTTTCGCCCGAAGGTTTGCCTAAAGCGAAAATGCCTGTTTCTGAAACACAAGCCTGTGTGGAGTCGATCCCATTGATCCGCAGTCAACATGGTCAATTCTTGAAACATTTTCGAGATGAGACAATGTACAACGGCATTCGTGGTCAAAAACACAGTTTACAAGGCTGTATTGATTGCCACGTCACGCCCAATGCACAAGGGCAGACATTGAGTGTCCATGAGGATTCGCAGCATTTTTGCCGTGCTTGTCACCAATACGCTGCGGTGACGGTGGATTGCTTCCAATGTCATACTAGCTTGCCTGCGGAGTAATTCGTAGTGTAGGGCAGCGTGGTGGGTTTGCTCTGGTGAAAATGTCAACCCATTCACGCTGTCTCATTCGCCTGCGAATCAATCACTGCTTGTGCTTGGCCTTATTGCAGAACATAACGAGTTTTTAACATGTCTGAATCAAAACCCATTCAACCGCCGCGTCGTGATTTTTTAAAACAAGTGGCTGCGGTCGCCGGTTTGACCTTAGCACCGGGTGTTTTTTTACAAACCGTATCGGCGGCTGTGAATGCAAGTCAACGTTGGGGCTTGTTGATTGACAGTAACAAGTGTGGAGATTGTCAAGCCTGCGTGACGGCATGTCACACAGAAAACGGAATCACGGATCACAATCGCCCAGAAACCGATGCCCAATGGATTCGTAAAGTCGATCTGCGTCACAAAACCACAGGGCGCGTGCATTCTCTGCCGATGATGTGCCAACATTGTGAGCATCCGCCGTGTGTGGATGTGTGTCCGACAGGGGCATCGTTTAAACGCCAAGACGGCATTGTTTTAGTGGATAAACATATTTGTATTGGTTGCCGCTATTGCATGATGGCTTGTCCTTATAAAGCGCGTTCGTTTGTTCACGAAGTCATCACCGATCAAAAAGCCCACGCGCCTCGCGGTAAGGGAACGGTGGAAAGTTGTACTTTGTGTGTCCATCGGGTGGATACGGGACGTTTACCTTCCTGTGTCGAAGCCTGCGCCGCAACGGGACGCGGGGCGATGTTATTTGGCGACATGAACGATCCCAATAGCGAATTGGCACAACGGTTACGTACTGAATACAGCACCACGATTAGAGCCGATCTGCGCTTAAATCCGGGTGTGCGTTATCAAGGAATTTAATCAGTTATGAACCCTACGAATAAAATAACGGTTTATCGCAAATTAGAAGGGCAAAGTGTGGGTTTTTACATTTTGCTGGTGGTGTTAGCCATCATGGTTGCCATGGGGTTGTTGGCCGCTTGGACAATGGAGCATGAGGGGCATTGGATCAGCGGGATGAATAACCAAGTGGTGTGGGGAATGCCGCATATTTTTGCGATTTTTTTAATTCTAGCGGCCTCTGGGGTCTTAAACGTGGCTTCAGTGAGTACGGTATTCGGCCAAGAGGTGTATAAACCGCTGGGGCGTTTATCGGGTTTATTGGCGATCACCTTATTGGTTGGTGGCTTAATGGTTTTGGTCTTAGATTTAGGCCGGCCGGATCGTTTGATCATTGCCATGACGCATTATAATTTTAAATCAATTTTTGCGTGGAATATTGTTTTATATAATGGTTTCATGGCGGTGGTATTTATTTACTTGTGGTTTATGATGGAAAAACGAATGCAGCCTTATTATCCGATTGCGGGTAGAATTGCATTTATTTGGCGTTTAATTTTAACCACAGGGACGGGATCAATTTTTGGTTTCTTATTAGCCCGCGAACCTTATGGCACAGCGGTGATGGCACCGATGTTTATTGCCATGTCATTAATGTTTGGTAAAGCGATGTTTCTGCTTATTTTAATGAGCAGTTATCGCGGGAGTCAACGCATGTTAAATCATGCGGTGGTGATGCGTTTAAAGAATTTATTGGCGATGTTTATTATTACCGCATTATATTTTTTAACGGTTTATTTCATCACTTTTGCTTATTTTACAGAACAACATGGCGTGGTGCGTTTCTTTTTATTAGACGGCGGCCATTATACGACTTTATTCTGGTTGGGACAGATTGGATTGGGCGCGGCGTTGCCGTTATTCATACTGTATCATCCGCGATTAGGCGAGCAATTTAGCATGATTGCGGTGGCTTCGGTGTCTGTGGTGATTGGTGGTATGATTCAACTTTATGTGCTGATCATTGGTGGACAGGCTTATCCTTTAGATATGTTTCCTGAAATGGAAATTTTAGCGTCTAGTTTTCATGATGGAGTCGTTGCCAATTACGCGCCGAGTCATTGGGAGTTTATGTTGGGATTAGCGGGGCTGGCTATGTCATTATTAATGACCGTATTAGCCATGCGCATTTTTGATGTTTTACCCGAATGCGTCACAGAAGAAGTGCCTGCTTTATAAAAAAAAGCTGAATCAGAATGATTCATTTATTCTGGTTCAGCTTATTTTTTTACACCTTACTGGCACCAGGCTTTTTCACATTATATTCCTCATGTGACAGCAGATCAAAAGGAATAAGTCCGTCCTTATCTTCTTTAAATAAAATGCGGTAATCATTATCAATCGGCACAGAAATAATTTTGCGGTTATAGTTCATTCGTTTGCCGTTCAATTGGGGGAAGGGTTCGCCGTGCCTAATGGCATCTAAAATGGCGCGGGCTTTTAACACCAGTTTTTTACGCGGCAATCCGCGCAAATCGATGGGATCGTGAGCAAAGGCTTCTTTCCACTGTTGTTTTTCGGTTTTGGCTTGGATTTGTTCACTTTTATCCTCTTCCAGTTGTTTACAAGTATGGCAAAATTGGCCATTGCCTTTGTGACCGCAGGGAAATGTTTTTTTAGGCATTTTTTTAGCTCCTCATTGTGATGGTGTGTCATGTTTTAGGTGGGTCTGAATTAGAGAAAAACATTTGCGCTTCAAATCTTGTGACTCAGAAATTTTTTCTGTCTCTCCAATATGGGGGACATTGTCCCAAATTCCAAAGGAAAATTGTTCATGCCACACGTTCTCATTTCCGCCGCGCATAAATCCTCTGGTAAGACCACATTAAGTATCGGTCTTAGTGCCGCGTTAAGTCGTTTGGGACAGCGCGTACAAACTTTTAAGAAAGGGCCAGATTATATTGATCCGCTTTGGTTGCATCAGGCGAGTCAACGCCCTTGTCATAATCTTGATTTTTACACCATGTCTCATGCTGAAATCGTACATTATGTGGCGCATTATGGGCAAAATGCGGATATGTGTTTGATTGAAGGCAATAAGGGTTTATACGATGGTGTGGACATTGAAGGTAGCAATAGCAATGCCGCTTTGGCGCATTTATTGGGATCGCCTGTGATTTTAGTGCTGGATACTCAAGGCATTACACGTGGTATTGCGCCGTTATTATTGGGTTATCAGGCGTTTGATCCGCAATTGCATATTGCGGGTGTAATTTTGAATAAAGTGGGCGGGGCGCGACATGAGCAGAAATTGCGAGCGGTGATTGAGCGTTACACGTCAATCCCTGTTGTGGGTGCCGTACAACGCGATCCGCGTTTGGACATTGATGAACGTCATTTGGGTCTCATTCCCAGCACAGAATTGATGCACACCGAAGAAAAAATTAATGAAATAGCCGAGTTAATTAGCCAGCAAGTGGATTTAAGCGCGTGCATGAACATTGCCGCCCAAGCTCCTGCTTTATTACCCGTTAAATTAGCACAAACGGAAGCGGTTTTTTATCCTGAAAAATTACGCATTGGTGTTATTCGAGATAGCGCGTTTAATTTTTATTATGCCAGCGATTTAGAAGCCTTAGAAAGAAATGGCGCGGAATTAATCTTTATCGATGCCGTGCGCGATTCACATTTACCTTTATTAGACGGTTTATTTATTGGCGGTGGCTTTCCAGAAACCAATGGCCAATTATTAGCTGCTAATTATTCTTTTAAAGAAGAATTACGTCAAGCCATTGAAAATGATTTACCCGTTTATGCCGAATGTGGCGGCTTAATGTATTTAGGACGATATATTTATTGGTGTGATGAAAAAATGAAAATGGTGGGCGCATTGCCTTATAACACCGTGATGGAAAATAAACCGCAAGGACGAGGTTATGTTAAGTTGCAAGAAACGGCTTATCATCCTTGGGGAATAACGGGAAATGGCGAAGTTTATGCGCATGAATTCCACCATTCGCGGATTATTCATTTAGACGGTCACTTTAATTTTGCCTATCGGGTGCAACGCGGCAGTGGCATGATAAATCAACAAGATGGCTTGGTTTATCGCAACACGTTAGTGAATTATGCCCATTTACGTGATGTAGAAGCGAATCCGTGGACAAAACGATTTCTTCATTTTGTCCGAAATTGTCGGCTTAATCAAAATCAAACCCTTCTTCAAAATGATCGGAAATCACTATGTTTAAAGTAACCGAAAAAGCGGCTGAACAAATTTTTAAATCAGCCAAAGAAAATGGTATGGCCGGAATGGCTTTACGCATCGCAGCGCGTCGTCAAGCCGATGGCAGCATTGAATATGGTGTCGGCTTCGACGACAAACAGGATGATGATGTGCATATTAATTCGCACGGCATAGACATTGTTTTTGAGTCTGCTTATAAAGATTTATTACAAGGTGCGGTGATGGATTTTGTCGAATTAGAAGAAGGAAAATTTCACTTTATTTTCCTTAATCCCAATGATGCGCATTATGTTCCACCACAGGGCTATTAAATCATTAAGGCTGAGAAAAACAATGCGCTGTTTTTTGCGTCAATTGGGCTAACAAATATTCGGCGCGTTTAATTTCCTGCAAATAATTGGCTTCTTGCCATTTTGTTTCTTCCAATTGCGCTTTTAATTGCGTCAAGGTTTGCTCACAGTGTTGAGCAAAGGTTAATTGTTGGGATTGTTCATTTAACCTCTGTTGGGCTGATTCCACATCAGCCAAACATTGCTGCCGCTGTGTATTTGCAGTAGAAAGGTCTTGATTTAACTGCATTAAATCTTGTTGCAAGGTGTCCATTTGCGCCTTTTGCGCGGCGTGTGCTTGGGTTGACAGCGACACTTGCGTGTGCAAGGTGGAAACTTCCTGTTGTGCCTGAATCAAGGCCTGCGCGCATTCCTGCTGTTGCTGCACTATCCCCCCGTGCGCGTCGCGTTCTGTCGTTAGAGCGGCTTGTGTGCGTTCTAACGCCTGTTTAAGCTGCTCATTATCCCCTGTTAAATCTTGCAACAACTGGCGATGGGCAACCGATTGTTGCTCTTGTTCAACCAAAGCCAATGCTTTACTGTCTAATTCGGCTTGTGTGCTTTCATAATGTTGCCGTAAATCTTTAATTTCTGCTTCACAAGCGGCTTTTAATTCCAATTGTTGTTGCTGAATCATTTCTAACTGCGTGACAGCAGATTCTAATTGCGTAACCAATTCTTGATTTTGCTGTTGTAACAGAGTAATTTGCTGAGAAAAATTCTGTTTTAAATCATCAATTTCAGCATTTTTTACCGTCACGACTTGTTCTATTTCAGCTTGTTTTTGCTGCAAAGAAACATAACTGGTTTGCAATTCTGCATAACGGGTTTTTTCTGCCAACAAATCGGATTCTGCAACAGGACAATTAACAGTTACTTTTTCTGCTGCTTTCTCAGTAGAAAGGGCATTAAATTGCTCCACTTGTTGCTGACAAGGTTGTAAAGCCAATAAACAATTTTGTTGCTGTTCTTCAGCTTGTTTTAACTGATTGGCTAAAGCGCGATGAATAATTAAATTATCATTTTGCAATTTCGTCACTTGTGCCAAATGGCGATCAATCAAGGCAGTACGTGCTTGTTCAGCTTGGTTTTGCTGTTGTTGCAAGCGTTGCGTGGTCTCATTGATTAAGGTTTGTTTCTCTGTTTCATAATGCGTTTTTTGCGTTGCCAATTCGCTTTGCAATGCCGTCAATTGCTGCGTATATTCTTGTTGTAATTGGGCTAATTTTTCCGTGTTTTCTTGTTGCAAATGGGCAATATTTTGTGCATATTCCGTTTGCTGTTGGGCTAAATTATTTTGTAAAGTTTGCACTAACGCATTTTGTGTGGCCAATTGGCTTTGATTTTGCTGCAATGCTTGCTGTGTGGTTTGCAATTCTTGTTGCGTTTTTTCTAAAGCCAATTGTTGCTGTTCAATTTGTTGTTGACGCTGCTGGACAATAGATTGAGTGTGCTGCCCATCTTTTTGCAAAGTTTCGACTTGGATTTGATGAGCAGTTTGCGCCTGATTTAAACGCGCTTGCCATGCCGTTTCTTGGTCTTGAATATGCTGTTGTAATTGCGTTATGCGGGTATTCAATTCAAAAACTTTACTTTGTGCCTCATCATAAGCTGTTTGACTGCGATTTAAGGCAAATTGCTGCCACGCAATAATAATGAGAAATAAAAATAGAACCGAAAACAAAAAAATAAGATGATTTTTTTTCATAAAAACCACACCACCCATTGTTTTAATCAGAGGCTAAAATAAGGGATAATGTTTTGAGTAAAAAACATTATCCCAAGTCCCAAAATACCTTGAAAATTAATGCACCACAGATCGATCATAAGCCGCTACATTAGGCATAGCGACTTGCTCTAATAAATTGGCACGATCTAAACGCCATGTTTTATTCTCTGGTGATTGTTCAATTAAATGAGATAAGTGAGAAACCGTATCGTACCAAAAACCCGCTTGCGCATAAATACGATAATGCTGTTCTTTAGGCGTTTGCTTTAACATATTCTGAATGTCTACGGGTAATGTCTGATAACGCACACTGCCACTGGCGACTAAATCAGCCGAACGTTCCCATTCATCTGGCACAATACTAATAAACCATTCATAATTTACATTCGGTTTTAATTGCACGTGATAATCAGCTAAAGATAAAGCGTGCATTCCGGCCGGATGATATTCTTTATCCTCAGGCAAACCAATGGTTAATTCTAAAACAGGTTCAGGTTGATTTGGATCATTTAAAGTAAATTCAAATTCTCCATCCCAAGCTGACGACACATACCAATAAAAAATCGGTTGAGAAACACTGGATAATCCTGTGCGTTGCGGAGCTAATGGTGCAATTAAATCAGGCAAGGGTTGCAACTCTAATTCAGACGTTAATGCAGTTGTCACCACCCCTGCGGCAATTCCACGAGAAACTCCGCGAGAAACGCCTCTGGACACACCGCGAGAAACTCCACGAGAAACGCCTCTGGATACGCCGCGAGAAACCCCGCGAGAAACGCCTCTGGACACACCGCGAGAAACTCCACGAGAAACGCCTCTGGATACGCCGCGAGAAACTCCACGAGAAACGCCTCTGGATACGCCGCGAGAAACGCCTCTGGACACGCCCCGCGAAACGCCACGAGTGAAGCTGCCTTGTACCAAACCCGCTTCACGGCGCAAAATAGGGTCATCAGGATTGGGAACGCGATAAACAAATTCGCTACCCAAAAGTGAGCCGCTCAATAGCATTAAACACACCGCAATAAAAATGGGTAATTTCCACATCTTGTTTGCATCCTAAAGGTGAGCTAAGAAAAATTAAAATCAGGTTAATCGCGCAAATCACGCATACTTACAATACTAACACATTGTTGAATAAATGCTTCCAATATTTGCAATTCTTCTTTGGTCAACTCATGCGTTAAGGCATTGGGTAAAGCCGCAATCCGACGTATAACAGGAGACGCTTTAAGCCGCGATCCGCCTAATAATAATTCAACTTCTCGCCACCATTGCTCCGCAGATACGGAAGTATTTTGTGCAAACATAACCCCCAAACGATATAAAGCAAATTGCATCAGCGTTAATAAACGTTGTTGCTCTGAATGGCATTAGAGGTTAATTGGCTTAATTCTGTGGTCAATAAAGAAGAGGCTCTTTCAGCCCAATTTTGATGCGAATCTAACAAATGACACGCTAATGTTAAATGCGGCAATAATTCATTGGCATTATTAAAAATAATGGTTAATTTATGATGTTGTCCATAACGATGATTTAAGGCTTCTGCTAATGCAGAAATAATCGCTTGTTGTGCTTCACTGTCATGATTTTCTAAATGCACAAATAAATATTCAAAAAAAGAAGCATTTAAAGGCAACCATTCAGAATCCATAGTAAAAGCAGATAAACGTCCTAATTGTCTAATTAATAAATGAGATTGCTGCACTTGCGATTCATTGACTTCAATCAGTGAGGCACTGGATCGCCCAAATAAACCTTTAAAACCCCGCTGTTTACGCGAAACTGATTTTAATTCAACTTGAAATTGTATCGCCTCTTGATAGCGTAATTGTGCGGCTTGTAAAGCAGATAAACTGGGACTGCGCCAATTCAATAATTGACAAATAATTAATTCTTCTGTTTTTAGTCCAATTGGTTCTTGTTGATAACGCGCTAATAACCACATTTGCCAGATTAAATAATTCGCTGAATGTGCATTTAACAATCCACAATACACTCCCAATACAGGCATATTTAAATTAGCCGCACTGACTTGATTTAAACTTAATAAACTAGAGATTAATTCAGCATGGCGTTCAATTAATGCACCGCGTAAATTGGGTGTCAGCCATTCATCAAAGGCTTCTGATAATGCTGTCGAATGTTGCTGCCAACTATTCGCAGTTTCATTGGCTAAAACAGGACTGCTTAATAATAAACGTTGAATTAATAAACGACTCGAAAAAGGCGCGGTATTGGGCAAAATCGCCGCACTCATTAAACCACTAATACAATCTCGCCATTGTTGCTCTTCTCTGGGCGTTTCAGCAAACATAAAATCATGCGCTTGAAAAACATGCAAAACCAATGGACGAACTTCTGATAATAAATCTGCATTAGATTGCAATTGCATCGTCCATAAAGACAGAGAAAAACGCTCATTTTTATTTAATTGTGAAGACAAATAAACCTCTAAACGAGTCCATAATAAATGCCACACTGTTCCCGTTTGATCGACTTGAGGTAAAATAATTTCTTGTAAATAACGCCCTGTATTTAATGCCAAAAGCGAAGGGCATTGCGTGCGTAATCCATCAGCAAAAAACTGTAAGAATTGCATTAAAGCCTGTTTTAAACGCCGTTTATTACTTTTGGTCATGGCGACATTTAAACTAACCTGCTCAATGACTGTAGACGCTGTGGCTGCAATTTGCGCGTCAATACGCCGACCTAAAGCCACTTGTCTTAACACTTGCACCCCTTGCTGCATTAATGTTTCCCAATAAGCGGTTTCATTACTGCTTAAATAACGCGGTAATTGCAAGATAATATATTGCCATTGCTGCTCTAATAAAACGCTGTCCATAGACTGCAAACTTAAATCAAATAAAGGCTGCACTTTTTGCCAAGCCGCTTCCACATCGCCTTGTTGTAATAAATTGGCAAAAAAAACTGTTAATTGATTGATTAATAAAATGCTGTCTTTTTGAGGGAAATGATCTTGAATCATTTTACTCAAGTCTTTAATAATCATTTCCGCATTTTTTAATAAATGATCTCCTTTAGCAGCAAATAAACGTTGCCATACCAAACCTTCTAAAATAAAAGGATTAAATTGTATCGTTTCACTTTTTTCAGGACGATAATTAAACCCTAATGCTGATTCATGCAATTCGACAATAATTTGAAAAATGCGTTCTACTTCAGGTGCGGTTAAATGGGTTTTTAAAGCAATTTGCAAACCTTGTAAATTGGCTTCATGCACAGGAATTGGACGCGGCGTTAACAAACGCTCATGACAACTATACCACCAACGCAATAATTGACCGCGCACTTGTTGCGAAGGCAATAATAAACTTTTTGCCACTTGTCCTAATAATAATTCATTATCATGTACTAAAGCTTTTATTCCATTTTCCCCTAATGACACTGCTAATTGAGGGTAAGCCGTTAAAACATGATTAGACGCTAAGTTGGCTAATTCTTCTTTTAATAAAGGCAAGCGTTTGCTTGCTAATAAATCAGGTAATGATTCGATAAATAACTGTAACGTTTTCATTAATGCAGGCGGGCTGGGATTTTGCGTCCGCTCTTGTAAAATTTTATTCACGCCGAGAAAAGCGGTATAAATAGCAACGGGATCAATTTGTGCAGATGCAATTTGTAAAATATTGCGCAAATACCAACGTTGCAATTCCTGCATCGCGGAATAATGCGCATATAATCGCCGATAATTCGCCAACATACGCAAAGTCATGACCAATTCCAAATGTTGGCAGCCCACACGAGAACTGGTGACCGTTTGCAAAGCCGTCGCCGTACCAAACCAATTGGCAGGAAAATTTAAATTGTCTTCAATCACTTCATTGACCGTAGCCAATAAAGGACGAATATCACGCAACAATTTTTGACAACGCGGATCACTATTATCAATTTGTTCTAATAATCGCTGCATTAATAATGGTTTTTGCCAAATTTTTTCAGCACTATCTGCACCTAAATAAAGCGTTAAATGACGCTTAAACAAATTGCGAGCTAATTGCGGTAATAAACCCAAAGCCGCTACTTGCCCCGCCAAATAAACGCATTCGCTAAAAATACCTTGTAAATAGTCTAATTTAACATTGGTTTTTGGTGGTAAAGCGTGCATTAATGCTTGAGCTGATTCTAATTCCCATTGGTTTAATTGCGACAATAATAATTGGTTATGTTGCGTATATAATAACAAATTATTAAAACGCTCTATAGCATCCGCTAACCAATCTAATTGTGAACGTTCCCATAATGGCCGCAATTCATCTAAAGTATGTCGATGGGCTTGAATTAAATCTTTTAATTGTGGAGCCAACGCATTTAATAATTCAGGTAACTCTAAGTGACGACTAAAACGAATCATTAAATGAGAATCAGGCTGGGCTTGAAACAGAATAAATAACGATAAAAACTTTAATACAGGAACAGTAATTTTTTCATAATGACGGCTACTCTTTTGCCACACATTACGGATAAAATCGAAGCGCGGAGTCGCATTGATTAAAACCGTTAAAACATTGCCTAACTGCTCTTGATGGCTATCCACTAATTGATGTTCTAATAACAGCAGTAAAATTTCCCACGCTTCACGGGATAAGGTATCAGGAAGAATTAGCCATTCAACAAAGCCCATCATAAATTCTAATTCGCTGACAATGGCAGACTGTGACAAAGTACGCTCTGGCCACGTTTTTAATAATTGCTGTAAATTCTTCGCTAATTTTTCACGGGAATAAGACACCTGTGTAGGATCAATAAACTGCCATAATTCCACGCTTATTTTTTCGCTAATCATCGAAGCGTCTAAGGAACATTGATAACGATATTGCTGATGACTTAACGCATTTTCTACTAAACGCTGTTGCTCATGACAATAAATTAATTCCGCATCATTTAATAATAAACGCACGGCATCATTAAAACCACTTAAAATACAAGGCGCAGCGGGTAATTGTGTTTGTTTCAATGCCCGTAATAAAGCAACCCAATTTTGCCGTCGTGGCAACGCAGGACTCACTTCACTAACAAACTTAATCCAAGGCGTAAAAACTGCGTCTAATTCGGCTAAATGATTTAATTGAGGTTTTTGCTTTTGCCATTCACTTAATGATTGATATTTTAAGGCTTTTTCCAAAATACTTTGGCGATGTTGTGTTAATCGTTGCCCAATGCTGGCAAAACGACCCAAAACAAATGGCGTTGGACGCAATCCTGCCAATCCAATACAAAAATAAGCGGATAATGGAGCAGAGATAGTATTCATTATAAATAATTAAGCAAAAATTAAATAAAAACCAAATAAAAACCCATAAAATTATCGCAAAATAAAATTAATTATGGGTGCAATGTCAGCGAATCACAACGCGCTTCTCCCATAATTGCTCCTACTTTTAATTGCCAATGTGATTTTACAAGGGCTTTTTGCCATTCGGGCAAATCAAAAGCACAACGAAATGGCTCTGATTTTGCATTTTCTAATTGAAAATGCAACCAATAATTTTCCTCACGCGAACCCAATCGCTCACAGCCTAAACAAGAACCTTCTTTTTTTAATTCAGCTTTTGGCCAATGGGGTTTTTTATCCATTGCGCTGGCTTCCATTGTCCGCGCTAATTGCCAGCGATCCACTTTGAAATAACAACGCATATCATAAACGGGTTCTTTGCGATAAATAGGCGTGCATTCTTCTCGCTCAACAAACGTGCCATCACCGCGATCAATGCGGCGCGTGTCGCAGGTTTCTCCATCGGGAACTTGGCGGTGAGAACGGACTTCACTTTGGCGATTAATATTATAAGCATCTTTTGGTAATTGATCACACCAGGCTTTATCCGATTGCGGCGCGAAATGTTCGACTTTAATCGCACGTTGCCATTCATGTCCTGTTAAAACGGCCGTGGCTTCTTTTGTCCAGAAAATAAACGTGAATAAACCGAGAATAACAACCGCAATAATCGCTAAAAGAAGCGTCGGCCAACGACGGGTTGCTTTCGGAGAAGCGGCAGCGGGCGCATCTTGGGAAATGAACTGATCAGAATCGTGAGAACGCACCTGTTCGGCTTGTGCTTTGACGATACGATCCGCCTCTAGGGGACTACCACACTGCTGACAAAAATCAGCCTGTGCGCTGTTTGCCGTGCCACAAGCGGTACATAAACGGTCTGCCCCGAAATATTGGTGATCTTGCACCGCCACTTTTTGCGAATCGTCGGGAAAATAACGCTTATTGGCATCTTGCGGTGCGCCACAATGTGGACAAAAACGATGCGTTTTTCCCAATAATTGCGTCGTCCCACAATAATCGCAATTCCACAACATTTCATAAATCAATTCTTCATCTTTGCGATTTAATTTTCCTGCATGACGTAAAGTATTTAACGCCGCAGGATGTTGTGGATTAATCTGTTGCAATCGCTTGGCAATTCGCAATTGTTCTGCTTCATCTTCTGCGAGTAATAATAAAATTCCCCACGCATTCTCATTATCAGGTTCATTCTTTGTGACTTGAGTAGCTAATTTGCGGGCTTTTTCATATTGTCCGCGACGGTAGGCTTCTAATGCTGCTTTTAAAGACATAATTTATCCTTTTTCCTCTACTTAATTAAAAATTAAGGCTCTAATAAACGGTGCCGAATCGCTAAACGGGTTAAATCCACCACATTAGACGCATTTAGTTTATTTTTAATGCTGGTATAATGATGACTCACTGTTTTAGTGCTAATATTTAATACCTCCGCAATTTCAGTGGCTTGCTTTCCCTCTGCTAACATGAGAAAAATCTCGAATTCACGCGGAGATAATCGCTCTAATACCGATGTATCATCGGGTGGAGTATTTTTTTGCCGCACCAAATAGCCCACCAATTCTTGTCCTACATAAGCCTCTCCTTTGGCTACTTGTCTTACTGCTTCCACCATCACTTTAGCCGCACTGCGTTTTGTAATATAACCTAAAACGCCCTCTTCCAACGCCCGATTTAAAAACACTTCCGTCTCATGCACACTAAAAATCAGGATGTGCGCATTGGGATCGCGCTGTAAAATTTTACGTGCCGCCTCCAGACCGCCCATACCGGGCATAGAAATGTCCATCACCACCACGTCAGGTTGATGTTCAACGTAAGACAAATAAGCCGCCGCCCCATCGCGTGCCTCATCAATCACTTTAATGTCACCCGCATTTTCTAATAAGCGACGATAACCCGACAATACCACTTCGTGATCATCAACTAATAACACCCTAATTATGCTCATAATAAACTGCCATTTTATCTTATTTTTTATTGTAAAAGAGGAGAAATAATCGGTATAGATAAGAAAATATTAACGCCCTGCATGGGTTGACTTTGCACAACTAATTCTCCACCCAATGCTTGGACTCGTTCACGAATTCCAATTAAACCAATCCCCCATTTTTTCTCTGTTTTTATTCCTTTACCATTGTCTGCTATACGTAAAGTTAATAATGATTTTTCAATATCAAAAGCTAATTCAATTTTTACCGATGTGGCTTGGGCGTGACGCGCAATATTTTTTAAACACTCCTGAATAATGCGATAAACCGTGATATTAACCTGTTCGCTAAAACCAGACAAACGACCAAATACATTAAACTCACAATTCACTTGGGAATGTCTATTTTGCCAATGTCGAATCACTTCACGCAATACTGTTTCCAAACCCAATTCTTCCAAGCCACTGGGACGTAAATATTGCATTAAATTGTGCATCACATTATACATTTGATCGGATAAGGGTAAAATGGCCTGCATACCAATATTAATTTGCATTAATAATTTTTTAGCATCAATTTGTCCTGAAAGTTGCTGAGAACGAACTAATTCTAAAATCGTTTCCGCTTCGGCTTGAATCGCGGTAATGCTTTGACCAAATTGATCGTGCAATTCTCGCGCTAAATAATTGCGTTCTTGTTCTTGCGCTTCAATAAAGCGATGAATGAGAAATCGATTTTCTGTTAATAAACGCTCTGTTTCTGCTTGTGCGCGCCGCATTTCAGTGACATCTTTACCAAAATTATGTGAGATATAAAAACAAATTAAGTTTTAATATCTACCTAGATATTAGGTATAAGATACTGTTTAATTTTATTAAACTTAAACACTTTACCTGACAAAAAGGTCTCAAACATACTAGTGACTTCTTTAAAGCTTGATAGGCGATGAAAATTCTTTCTGACCCAATTCTTACCTTGAAGCCAAATATCCTCGACTGGATTTTGCTCTGGGGCATTAGGTGCAAATCTTAATAAACGAACTTTCCATTCTGATTCTGGAAGTCCCCCATTTAATTTCTCTAAATAAGTTCTTAAACCTTCAGAACGATGATAACTTGCACCATCCCAAATAATCACATGACGGGCTTCTTTATATCTGTAAATGAGCCAGTTAATAAAGTCTATCGTATATTTTGTATCAGCTTTCTTTGCCCTATCTAAAATAAATTCTCCCGTATAAATATTCACCGCTCCATACCACGTTTGAGAAGTGCGATAATTACTCATCTTTATTGACGTTCTTTCTCCTTTTTTCGACCAAACATAACCACAAATATCTCCCCACAACTGATGGCTTTCGTCTTGCATCCAGTACATTACCTCTCCACTTTCTATCTGTTCACGCTCCTTATCTATTAAATCCTTAATCTCTTTTTTTTTAGCTTCTACTTTTACCTCATCTTTTGCCGAATTCTCTTTGTGTGTCTTCTTATAACTTAAATTCGCTTCTTCTAATAATTTAGTATAAGAAGTATTTGAAGAATAGAAAACATCATACTCCTCTTTTAAGTATCTCTTTAGTTCCTCTATTGTTATTGTCTTCTTTTCTTGTATCCAATTAATCACATCTTCTCGTTCACGCGGCTTTAAATACCCTGGTGAGCCTTTATACGCTAACTTTAATCCTTCAACCCCTGACGCTAAATAAATGGCTTTCCATTTATCCACAAATTGCACACTGACACAACACGCTAAAGCCGCTTCCGCACGCACAAAACCAAGCAAAGACATTCTTACTGCCATCGCTCGCTTCACTTCTCTCGCTTCACCTGTTGACATTAATTCTTCTAAATCTTCATATCTTTTGTTCATTATTCTCTCCTATTTGAAAAGTATTATTATACGACTCTGAAAAAATTGGTATTGTATGGTGGCAATGACGTGATGGTGGCTCGTATTAAAGCCATTGATACATTCAATTCGCGTGTGAAAAATTCGGGTTTGTCCTTGCGCGTCAATAATGTGATGTTCCAATTCGTTGGCTTGTCCTGTTTCTATCGTTTTGGTAAAAGTAAATTGCACCATTTCTTGTTCAGAAATAGGGATATGTTTTAGAAAAAGATGCTGATTAATTTCATCTTTTTTTGGGCTTAATTTAAGTAAATTAAATAGTTCTTCTGACCAATAATGTTCATCTCGATGTAAATTCCACTCCCAATGTCCCACATGCGCAATGCGTTGTGCAGTTTTTAAGCGAGTTTCATTGTGTTTTAAGCGTTGATGATTATCATGCAAACTTAATAACATATTATTAATTGTTATGGTTAATTGCGTTAATTCGTCGCCATAGTCATCTGTTTTTAAAACTTGTAATTGTTTGGGTTCTAAAGAAATATCAGACATAGATTGACTTAATTCTGTCAAACGCGATAGTATTAATTTATCTATCAATAGCAATAAAATAACGATAAAAAATATTCCTGTAATAATAATCGCACCGCTAATATAATAAACGTTAATTAAACCTTGCTGATAAATTTCTCTGGGAAAAATAATTTCAAAAATCAAACTAGGTTGTTGATTTATATCATGCAGTAATAAATAACCTGCCGCTTCTTTTGCAGATAACGATTTGACTAAACGAGTTTTATGTTGTTGCTGTAATTGTTGCCATGCGTCTTCAAAATTAGAGCTATTAAAGTGCTTATTTAAAGTTTGCATTTTAATATTGAGTTGTAATTGTTTAGAAATTGCTTGTAACTTTTCTGTGGTTAAATAACGCCCTACCATTAAGCTGCCGCGCACGGGGCCTTCGCGTTGACTATTTAAAATCACATGGCTGGCAAATAGCATAGGGTAATGGGAAAATGATAAAATTCCTGCTGCGGATTTTTTTTCAAAATTTAAACCAAATGTTAGATCATATTTTAAGAAATCAGTGGTTGAATCAATAGTGTCATGTTCAAGCATATTATGCCGTCCAAATATAATTTTTCCTTCCAAACCTAATAAAGCCATCCAATTTAAATTCAAGGATTCTAAATTAGTGTCAGAAAAGTTTTCTATTAAATAGCTTTCAGTTGGAGAGTGAATATAATTATAAGTTTGATCCCATACCGCATAATTACGGGCATGTACTGTTAGGTGATTTAATTCTTCTTCAATGAGATATTGCAGGCGTTCTAAATTGCGTTCAATCGTTTTTTCTTCAATTTCAATAAAACGCTGTAAAGAAATAATAGACATGAAAAACGATAGAACCACTAATAAAATAAGCAGCACTGCAATAATCGACCAAAGTATTTTGTGACGTAAACTCATTATTATAAAAATCCAGTCATTATTTTTTATGATTTAATACCGCATCAATAGCATCCGCTAAATTTTTTAAATGCGGCAAAGTAAATAAACTTAAATGAAAGCCCGATACAGGGTGCAATTCAACGCCCTGCTGCGCCAATGCAGAGAATTCATCCGTATGCTCGGGCAACATCTCCTCTGAGAGAAAAAAGTGAATTTTACCCGGCCACGGCTTTAATGGCCAACTGTTACGCAGGCGTTCAAATTGCCCAATAAATTGTAAGGTTTGATATTCGGTGGATAATTGAATGGTTTGTTTGAGATAAAATTGGCGATAATGATAAACTTTTAAATGCAATTGCTTCAATAAATAGCTGATATTAAAGCGATTATATAGTTTATGACGGCTATAATTCACCCATCCAAAACGACGGGCATTTTCCCAATGTCGCTGCCAACGTGGCCGTCTCCAACGTCCAAAATCAATAAATCCAAGAAAATCAACCAATTGCCCTCTTTGCTGTAAAACATGTGCCAATGCTAAAGCAATACGTGAATCCGCACAATATCCCAGTATTGAGTAATTTGTAATTCCTTGTTTTTGTAACTCATCTGCATATTCTTGCACGACATCATATAAAGAAATAGGAACAGATAAACGATGTTCAAAAGCAAACATATTAAATCCGTAAATGGTTTGTTCTTTCGGTAAAACACTGGCTAGGTGCTGCGCTCTTGCCATAGAACCTAGAAAAATCAATGGATTAGAGCCATTTCCTAATCGAATAATTTGCAAAGAAGATAAAGAAAAATGTCCATTATTTTCTAATCGTTCCGCTAATTCGGCGATGGTTGGAGCTTGAAATAAGAGCGTTAATGGCAAGTGATGTTTTACATTAAGACGGCGTTCTATATCAGCCAATAAGGTCAAGGCTAACAGAGAGTTTCCCCCTAAATCAAAAAAATTATCATAAATTCCAATAGGTTGTTGTTGCAAATGAAATTGCCATATCGCACACAATTGCTGCTCTATTTCTGTACGGGCTGTCACTGTATCTTGCTGGCCGGGCAAAACAGGCAATTGCGCCGACGCAGGGAGCGCATGGCGATTGATTTTACCGCTAGGCGTGAGGGGAATATCTGACAATTGTACGAATAATTGGGGAATCATGTAATCTGGAAAATGCTCACGCAATAAATTTTGTAATTCTTTTTTTAAAGCTAAACGCGGTATTGTATTTAAAACTAAGTAAGCGACCAATGTGCTTGTCTCTTGTGTATTCTCTACTTCTTTTTGTACCACTGCATTTTGTATGTCGGGATGAGTTTTTAATAGTTGTTCAATTTCTTCAGGTTCAATGCGAAAACCATGCGATTTAAGCTGAAAATCACTGCGTCCCAGATATTCTAAATCACCATCCGCACGTAAACGCGCCAAATCGCCTGTGCGATAGTGGCGAATACTGGGATTTTTGAGGTCTATAGGGAATTTTTCGCGGTTAATCTGCCCATTTTGCCAATATCCTACCGCTAAATAGGGACTCATCAGCACGATTTCGCCATAAATTTGGGTATTTTGCCCTTCAGCATTAACCAATTGGATCGCCATGCCCGGTTGCAGTTTGCCCATCGGCGCGAATGTCGTATAAAAAGTGTCGGTTAGCGTCATGGTATGCTGTAAAACACTGGAAGCTTCGGTTAAACCATAGCCATTCACTAAGCGACATTGTGCGGTGGCATGTTGTTGATAAGCAAGGAAAATAGGCGCAGTAATTGGCTCTCCACCCAATAAAATAAGACGCAACGAGTCAGGCAAACGCTGTTGTTTGGGTAAACTATCTAACCATTTTTTAAATACAGTAGGGGTGTTATGGAACACTGTTATCTTATTATTTTCAATAAAATCATAGAGTTGATTCAGACCGTTATCGATCAATGCGTAAGGATACAACGTCACTCCGCGTAACAATGCCCCGATCAGGTCTAATACCCAATTATCCACACTGTAACGGCTGCTAAATAACCAACGGTCCGCAATGTGAATATCAGAGCGATACACCCGCGCAAAATGTAAAGCGTTACGATGATTTTGCAGAATACCTTTTGGTTCTCCTGTAGAACCTGAAGTATAAAGTAAATAAGCCAACGTATCTGCTTTTGCCCGCGGTTCTGGACAAGGGGAAGCGTTCGGTTTTAACCAGCGACTTAAATTAAAGGCTTTAATTTCAATATTCTGTGATAATTTTTCCATTATCGCCATCATATTTGATGGATACAATAAACACGCAGGATCGGTTTTTTGTATTAACTGAATTAGGCGGCGGAGTGGTTGATTGTGTTCTAAAGGCACGACAATATGCCCTAACCACAACCCTGCTAATAATGCGGTAATTACCTCGTGATCTTCACCACTTAAAATAATAATTCGGCTTTCATTCGGCAATGCCAAAGCCGATAATTCCACCACACAATAACGCACATGATTGAATAAATCTTGATAAGTCCATTGCACTTTTGGGGTATGTAAAGCGGATTGTGTTGGCGTGCGTTTCACTTGTGCTAACCACGCATCAATAAGGGATTCTTGCTTTAACTCATTGGAATCAAAGGAGTAAATGGGAAATTTAAGCCGTTCTGATTCTGATAATAAATTTAGTTGATCCAAATGTTGCGTAGGATCAGTGACAATACTTTTTAACAAGTTTTGCCAATGAATGAGCATCGTTTCTAAAGTTAATTTTTTAAATAATTCTTGGTTATAATAAATTTTTGCGACCAGTTCTGATTCTTTATCCCAAAAATGCCAATTTAAATCATATTTATTTCCCATAATAGCTATATCATGATGTTCAAATTGAAATAAACCTTGAGAAAAAGGCGGGGTGTTATGTAACACCAGTAACACTTGGAATAACGGGCTGTGATGGCTTGATCTTGCTGTCTGCGTCATGTCGATTAGTTTTTCAAAAGGCATATCCTGATGGGCGTAAACCGCTAAAACACGCTGACGCACTTGTTTTAAAGTGTGATTAAAATGTGGATTACCACTTAAATCATTTCTTATGACTATCGTATTAATAAAAAAACCCATTATCGCTTCTAATTCTAAGCGATAACGATTGCTTAATGGCGTGCCAATAGATATATCAGTTTGTCCGTAATAACGATAAAATAAAACTTGCAAAGAAGCCAATAATAACATAAATAAAGTGACATCTTCTTTTTGGCTTAATTGTTTTAATTGAGTTGTTAATGTAGGGTCTAATGTAACTTGGATCAGATCACCTTGATAATGCTGTTGTGCGGAGCGGGGAAAATCTAAAGGTAATTTTAATAAAGGCTTGGCGTTTTTAAGTTCTTTTTGCCAAAATTCGGTTAAAGTATTTAAGCGCATTTCGGTTAAATATTGCCGTTGCCACAGCGCAAAATCGGCATATTGCAGCGTTAATGCAGGCAAGGTTATATTTTGTTTTTTTATTAAGGACTCATAAATATGATTTAATTCACTTTGCAATAAATAAATTGACCAGCCATCACTGATTAAATGATGCAAAACAAGATGTAATAAATAATGCTCATCAGCTAATTGCAATAATTGCCATCGCCATAAAGGAACTTGGGTTAAATTAAATACTTTTTCGGTGAATTGCTGCACGATGATTTTAATTTGTGCCAATTGCTGATCATGATGAATAGTACGCAAATCAATATAAGGTAAAGTGACATCAATATTTGGATAAATAAATTGTAAAGGCTGTTTATCTTCCATACCAAAACAAGTACGTAAAATATCATGCCGTTGTACTAATAAAGAAAGGCTTTGTTGCAAAATATCAAAGTCTAATTTATCCTTAATAACTAAGGTAATGGGTAAATTATAAGCGGTGTTATTTTCCTGTAATTGTAACAATAACCATAATTGTTGTTGTGCAAAAGACATGGGACAGGATTGAATGCACTCTTTTGTCTTTTTTAAATGCGCTAAAACAGGGGTAAAATGTTCTTCTTTTATTTCGTGATAATCGGCTTGTAATTTTTCTGGAATATTCGGATAATTTTCTTGTAAAAAATGGGCAAAATCAGCAATCGTGGCATAGGTTAAAATATCGGCTAAAGAAATTTCTATTTTTAATTGTTCTTGTAATTGGTTCAGCAGCATAATCGCCTTAATAGAATCCCCACCCAAAGTTAAAAATGAAATAAAAATACTGGGTGGTTCTTGTAATAAAATGGTTTGCCATAATTGGCTTAAAAACTGTTCTAATGGGTTTCTGGGTTTAATGGCAGAGAGTGACGTTTTTTTTGACAATAAAAATAAAGCCTGTTCATCTAATTTACCATTTGGCGTTAATGGTAATTTTTCTAAAATAACTATTTTCTCAGGCAGAGCATATTTGGGTAATTGCTGTGCGAGATAATGGGTTAAATCGGCTTCTAACTGCTCTTGATGAGTGAATTCTTTAGGTACAATATAAGCAATTAAATGCTTTTGTTGTGCTGACGTTGATTCCACTTTTACAATGGCTATTTTAACCGCAGAATGTTGTTGTAATAATTGGTTTATTTCTCCTAATTCTAAGCGCAATCCTCTTATTTTTACTTGCTGATCTCGCCGTCCACAAAACTCTAAACGCCCGTCAATACGCCAGCGGGCGCGGTCTCCTGTGCGATACAAGCGATCTCCGTCTATCAATGGATTATTGAGAAAAGATTGCGCAGTTAATTCAGGACGATTTAAATAACCACTTGCTACTCCAATTCCACCAATATATAATTCTCCAATAACGCCTATTGGTAAAGGTTCTAAATAGGAATCTAAGATATAAACTTGCACATTCGCAATCGGGCGACCTAATGTCGGTATTTGATCTATTTCACATTGATCATAAGTGGCATAAATTGTGGCTTCGGTCGGTCCATATAAATTAAAAAACGCCCGATTTTTTCCCCATTTTTTCACTAGATCAAGGGTGCAAATTTCTCCCCCTACGGTAATGGTTTCTAATTTAGGCAAATCGACTTCAGGTAATGTATTTAGTAATGAAGGCGTTAATCCTGCATGAGTCACTGCCTGTTCTTGAATCACAGTCAGCACGGTTTCTGGTCGCGTTAAACATAGGGTCGCACCACTGGATAAAGCCATCCATAATTGCGCGCTGGCTGCGTCGAAATTAAAAGAAAATGCTTGCAGCACCCGTTTATTTTTATTTAGCTTAAATAATTTTATATCAAATTGGATAACATTGCATAAATTACGGTGGGTAATTAAAACCCCTTTAGGTTGCCCCGTTGAACCTGAAGTATAGATAATATAAATGAGCTGTTCAGGTGTGATATTTAATGCTAAATTAGTTGCTAATTCTTGTTGATAAAAATCTTGATCCAAACACAAAATGTGTGCAGATGAGTTGGGGAGTTTTTTTTGATAAACTTGTGTGGTTAAAATAATTTTTACTTCAGCATCGTTTAATAGAAAAACTAATCGTGATGACGGATAATCAGGGTCTAATGGCACATAAGCAGCACCTGCTTTGACAATGGCTATAATCGCCACCACAGCCGCTAAAGAAGTCGGTAAAAAAACCGCAATTGGCATTTCAGGCTGTACACCTATACGATGTAAATAATGCGCTAATTGATTCGCTTGACAATTTAATTGTTGATACGTTAAAGTTTCTCGCTCAAAAGTGACGGCAATGTGTTGGGGATTTTGCTGGGCTTGTTGCTCAAAAAAGGCAGGAACAGGCACTGTAGCAATGGGGCAGCTCTGGGTTTGATTCCCTGTAAAAAGTAATTGCTGGCGAATCTCTGGCGTTAATAAATTTAATTGCGTTACTGTTTGTTCAGGTTGCTGTAAACAACTGCGTAATAATTGTTGATAGTGTTTAAACCAATAGTGCGGCGTTTTTTCACTGAATAAATCAGTACGGTAACTTATTTTTAATAAAATATTATCTTTTTCTAAAAGAAAACTAAAAGAAAAATCTAATAAATTGCTTTTTTTTGCAGATAAACGAAATAAAGCAGATTCTGTTTTTTCTGCTGGATGATGTTGAAATTCTAGTGCAGTTTGGATGAGTGGATGGTGGCCTGTTTTTAGCGTAAAACTATTCTCGACCAATCGCTGATCTAACAATAATTCAGACGGAATTTGCGCATTAAAAAAATGTTTAGTTTGATTTAATTGGTGCAAAAAATGGTCGTGATCCTCAATGGTAATCGGTAAAACAAAAACCGCACCTTGCTGAATCTGATCATTCGCTACACCTAATAAAAAATGCCGCTGCTCACTATAGCGCGTGATAAAAAAATTAAAACTGCTGAATAATATCAGCTCTATTGTGACTTGATGTTGTTGAGCAAAATCTTGCAATTGTTGAGTTAAATCTAGGTCAAAACTTTTTAAGAAAAAATCACTAAAAGAACTTTCTACTTGACATGTGTTATCTCTGGGAAAATCCAGTAAAGAAGGGAAAGTATTGATACATTCAATAAGCATCGTCGAAGCAAGCATAACAATTCTACAATATGGGTGGATGGCAGGAAATCTTTAATAACAACAAGATAATTATCTATTTAACTATTTCTATATTCTTTTATTAGGATGCCCTGCAAAATAATGACCATGATTATTATCATAATGGCTTAATGAATGAAATGCTACCCTATTCATTGCGTGTTTTTCGACTATTCTTAATATTAAGAATCAAAAATGAATTGAGCCAAACCTTATCCGATTCGCATCACGCCAATGACACCACCTGACAATCTAAATTCTTGGTATAGCATTGTGAAGAGCTTTAATTTAGGGGATTTGTGGAGTGTTCGTTCCCACTCGTCCGATTTCCGTTCTTCACGAACGGGCTATATTTTTTTACGCATTCGCATTTTAGCCTTAATGGGGGCTATTTTAACCCTGTTGTGGATTCCTATTGAATATTATTTATTACCTGAGGCTTTAATGCCTTATTTTTTGCTGTTGCGTTGTTCTGTTGCCGCCTGTTTATTAGCCCTGAGTGCATGGACAACGCAGCCTTATCATTTGGGATTAGCGCATATTCGTTTGGGTGTGTTGATTTTAATTCCCAGCTTATTTTATTTGATTGCCAGTTTATTACTTAGCCATTATCCGCCTGTTGGTTTATCAAGAGGTTATGAGTATTTTCCTTTGTTACTCATTACGATTGGGGCGATTTTTCCTTTAACATTGAGTGAGGGAATATTGGCTGTTTTTGCGGTGTTATTATTCTATTTAGTGACCAATAGTTTAATTCATGGATTGCTCACCATTGAGATTTTAAATACCTTATGGTTAATGCTGTTATTAGGCAGTATTGCCTTGTGGACTGAATTGTCTCAATTACATATTTTATTGCGTTTATATCGTCAAGCCACACGTGATCCTTTAACAGGGTTATTTAATCGTAGAGTCTTAATTGAGCAGTTGCAAAATTTTATGAATAATAAACATAGAATGGCTGTTTTATTATTTGATTTAGATCGCTTTAAACGCATTAATGACAGTTATGGCCATTTGGCAGGAGATGAAGTTTTACGCGCTTTTACTAAAATTTTAGAAACACAATTGCGAGAGCAAGATGTTATCGGACGTTACGGCGGAGAAGAATTTTTAGCCATTTTACCCCACACCACTGAACAAGAGGCAATTATTTTGGCAGAAAATGTTCGCCAGCAATGTCATGCAGTTAAAGTAGAAACAATATTACATGCCCAGTTACAATTTACGGTGAGTATTGGTGTGACAGAATGGGATTGTAATGAGTCGATTGAGTTTTTATTAAATCGCGTGGATGATTTTCTTTATGTGGCGAAAGAACGCGGACGAGATTGTATTGTGGCGAAAAGTTTAAGATAATAAGTGCCATTTTTATAGGCAAAATAAAATAGATTGGTTTTTTCTGAGGAATTGAATATGTTAATTATACCCGCCATTGATTTAAAAGATGGGCAATGTGTTCGCTTAAAACAAGGGCGAATGGAAGATGATACGGTTTTCTCTCATGATCCCGTAGCGATGGCACAACGTTGGGTGAATGCCGGTGCAAAACGATTGCATTTGGTTGATTTAAATGGGGCTTTTGCAGGACATCCTGTGAATGCAAAAGTGATACATGAGATTGCGCAGGCGTTTCCCGATCTCAGTTTACAAGTGGGCGGGGGGATTCGAGATGAAGAAACCATTGATGCTTATTTGAATGCGGGCGTGGATTACGTGATTATTGGCACAAAAGCGGTGACTACGCCGCATTTTGTGGCGGATATGTGTTTGGAGTTTCCCGGTCATGTGATGGTTGGTTTGGATGCCAAAGACGGCAAAGTGGCGACCGAAGGCTGGTCAAAATTGTCACACCATGAGGTGTCAGATTTGGCGAAACGGTTTGAACAAGATGGCGTGGTTGCGATTATTTATACTGATATTAGCCGCGATGGCATGATGCAAGGCGTGAATGTGGAAGCAACGGTTAAATTGGCGCAAGCCATTCATATTCCTGTGATTGCATCGGGTGGAATTACCAATATGCGTGATATTGAAGCCTTGTGTCAAGTGGCGCAAGAAGGGATTATCGGCGCGATTACAGGTCGGGCGATCTACGAAGGCACGCTGGATTTTGCCCAAGCCCAAGCCTTTGCACAGGCTTATGGAGTATAACAATGGGATTAGCCAAACGAGTGATTCCCTGTTTAGATGTCGATGGCGGCCGCGTGGTCAAAGGCGTGCAGTTTGTCGATATTCGGGACGCGGGCGACCCGGTAGAAGTTGCTCGTCGTTATGATGAGCAGGGCGCGGATGAATTAACGTTTTTAGACATTACTGCCAGTTCGGATGAAAGAGAAACAATTATTCATTTGGTAGAAGCGGTGGCCAGTGAAGTGTTTATTCCTTTAACGGTTGGCGGTGGAATTCGGCAATTAAATGATATTCGTAAAATGCTGAATGCTGGTGCGGATAAAGTCAGTATTAATACAGCAGCGGTGTATCAACCTGAATTTGTGCGGGCGGCTAGTGATCAATTCGGTTCGCAATGTATTGTGGTGGCGATTGATGCGCGTAATGTCGCGCCTAATCGTTGGGAAGTTTTTACGCATGGTGGGCGTAAAGGAACAGGTTTAGATGCGGTGCAATGGGCAGAGAAAATGGTGAGTTTCGGCGCGGGCGAATTGTTATTAACGTCTATGGATAGAGACGGCACTAAAAATGGTTTTGATTTGGCTTTAACTCGTGCCATTAGTGAAGCGGTAGAAGTGCCGGTGATTGCGTCGGGGGGTGTGGGCGAATTGGCGCATTTAGCCGCAGGTATTTTGGAAGGTAAAGCGGATGCGGTGTTGGCGGCCAGTATTTTTCATTTCGGACAACACACAATTGCCGAAGCAAAAACTTATTTACAAGAACGCGGTATTGAAGTGCGTTTGTAAAAGGCAATGTTTTAAGATTCAAAATTAACAACGGATAAAATATGACTTCCTGCGATTATTTGCAATTAGCCGCTCCGGGTGTGCGGGCATTGCAGCCTTATCAACCCGGTAAACCCATCGAAGAATTAGAACGCGAATATGGGATTAAGAATATTATTAAATTGGCTTCTAATGAAAATCCATTAGGTACGCCCGAATCGGTAACAAAAGCCATCACGCAACAATTGCCTTTTATTGCGCGTTATCCTGATGGGAATGGTTTTGATTTAAAACAGCGTTTAGCGCGAAAATATGGCGTTGATACCGCAATGATCACATTGGGTAATGGGTCTAACGACGTGTTGGAATTAATTGCGCGGGCGTTTGTGACGACAGAACACAGTGTGATTTATTCTCAATATGCGTTTGCGGTGTATCCTTTGGTGACGCAAGCCATTGGTGCAAAAGCGATTGTTACGCCTGCGCGGGATTGGGGACATGATTTGTTGGCGATGCAAAACGCGGTTCGTAACGATACCCGTTTGATTTTCATTGCCAATCCCAATAATCCTACGGGAACATCCTTGAATTCTGCGGATTTAAAGCAATTTTTAACGCACATTCCCGAATCGGTATTGGTGGTATTGGATGAGGCTTATTGCGAATACAGTACGCCTTCCCAAACCAATGACAGCTTGTCTTGGCTGGCAACACACCCCAATCTAATTATTTGTCGGACTTTTTCTAAAGCCTATGGTTTAGCGGGTTTGCGCGTGGGTTATGCCTTGTTGCACCCCGATGTGGCTAATGTGTTAAATCGAGTCAGACAGCCGTTTAATGTGAATAGTTTGGCTTTAATGGCTGCGGAAACAGTATTAGATGATTCGGCTTTTTTACAGCAATCTGTGACCGTTAATCAGCAAGGAATGCAGTGGCTAATGGCACAATTTGAACAACATCAAATCAGCTATATTCCTTCTGCAGGTAATTTTATTACCATTGATTTAAAACAAGCGGCTTTACCGATTTATGAGGCTTTATTACGACAAGGGGTTATTGTGCGCCCCATTGGTGCGTATCAAATGCCTAATCATTTGCGTATTAGTATTGGTTTAGCCACAGAAAATGCGCGCTTTATGGAAGCGTTATTGTCTATTTTGCAACATTAGGAGAAAATCGATGTGGAAAATGATCGCCAGTTTATCCATGACAGCGTTATTGATCTCGACTGCTCATGCCATAGATATTGATAAAGACAGTTTGGCCAAAATCCAAGAAGAAGCCAAACGAGAAGTAGATAATGTCATCAATTTAAAACCGCTTAAAGTAGCGGGTAATTTGTGTTTAGATGTCGCGGGCGATATTCATGCCAATGGAACGAATGTACATATTTTTGGTTGCAACGATGCCCCCAATCAAAAGTGGCGCATTGATGCAGGGCGCATGGTTAATGAAGGCGGAAAATGCTTAGATGTCGCGGGCGATGTGAATGCGGCCGGGACGAATGTGCAGATTTTCGATTGCAACGACGCGCCTAACCAAAAATGGCGGTTAGAAGGCGGCCGTTTGGTGAATGGCGGCGGAAAATGCTTAGATGCAGCGGGCGATGTGAATGCGGCGGGGACGAATGTGCAGATTTTCGATTGCAACGACGCGCCTAATCAGAAGTGGGCGTTTTAGGTTTTTTAAGTTTCCGAGATACTCACTGAACGACGAAATGTACACTCCCACGCTGAAACGTGGGAGCGAGAAAAAATTTTTAGAATTTCTAAATTATCGCCTAATAAAAATTTATTCATGGTGTTATTTTTTGGATAGCTAAGTGGTTAAATAAAAATATTCAGTTTACAACGCAATAAAAATTTTTCGCTTTTTTGATTGTTAAATACCAAAATTATGTGAGATATAAAAACAAATTAAGTTCTAATATCTAGCTAGATATTAGGTATAAGATACTGTTTAATTTTATTAAACTTAAACACTTTACCTGACAAAAAGGTCTCAAACATACTAGTGACTTCTTTAAAGCTTGATAGACGATGAAAATTCTTTCTGACCCAATTCTTACCTTGAAGCCAAATATCCTCGACTGGATTTTGCTCTGGGGCATTGGGCGCAAATCTTAATAAACGAACTTTCCATTCTGATTCTGGAAGTCCCCCATTTAATTTCTCTAAATAAGTTCTTAAACCTTCAGAACGATGATAACTTGCACCATCCCAAATAATCACATGACGGGCTTCTTTATATCTGTAAATGAGCCAGTTAATAAAGTCTATCGTATATTTTGTATCAGCTTTCTTTGCCCTATCTAAAATAAATTCTCCCGTATAAATATTCACCGCTCCATACCACGTTTGAGAAGTGCGATAATTACTCATCTTTATTGACGTTCTTTCTCCTTTTTTCGACCAAACATAACCACAAATATCTCCCCACAACTGATGGCTTTCGTCTTGCATCCAGTACATTACCTCTCCACTTTCTATCTGTTCACGCTCCTTATCTATTAAATCCTTAATCTCTTTTTTTTTAGCTTCCACTTTTACCTCATCTTTTGCCGAATTCTCTTTGTGTGTCTTCTTATAACTTAAATTCGCTTCTTCTAATAATTTAGTATAAGAAGTATTTGAAGAATAGAAAACATCATACTCCTCTTTTAAGTATCTCTTTAGTTCCTCTATTGTTATTGTCTTCTTTTCTTGTATCCAATTAATCACATCTTCTCGTTCACGCGGCTTTAAATACCCTGGTGAGCCTTTATACGCTAACTTTAATCCTTCAACCCCTGACGCTAAATAAATGGCTTTCCATTTATCCACAAATTGCACACTGACACAACACGCTAAAGCCGCTTCCGCACGCACAAAACCAAGCAAAGACATTCTTACTGCCATCGCTCGCTTCACTTCTCTCGCTTCACCTGTTGACATTAACTCTTCTAAATCTTCATATCTCTTGTTCATTATTCTCTCCTATTTAAAAAGTATTATTATACGACTCTGAAAAAATTGGTAAAGCTAATTTCGAGTGTGTAATTTCCTAAGTTATTTCGCGGGTTTCCGTCTGTCGTGTTTTGTCTGATTAGGTGATTGACATGGTATAAATACAGTGATACCATTCAAAAAAATGCTTGTGGTGTGGACACGTTACAACCCACCTAAACGCACATAAGAGATTATGTAAGACAATATTTAATTGCTAAGTTGATGACGATGTAAATAACTACCTATGTAGATTAGTGTAGATTTTTAGTAACGGTGTCAGGTCGAAATTGCCTGATTTATTTTTTTAATATTGTAGAGTATCAGGGCGGAATGGCTTGGTATGAATAAGTTAGGGGTAATTTATGGATAGTTTTATTACAGCAATTAGACTTCCAATAGCTCTTATAGCGATAATCTTAATTTTGGCACTTGCAGTTATTCATGTCTCATTAACAATATTATATGTTTTATTCTTTTTTATCATTGAAACAATAGCAATTATTATTGCAGTTCCATTTTTGGCAATCTTTAAAACTCGCACTAAATTTGCAGAATTAATATCAACCTACCCGCAAACTATAAAACTTTGCTTCAAAGAAAATGAAAAGAAATTAGAAAATTATATAAAACGCCTAGAAGAAATAGATACAGCACCACCAGTAATATGTTTAATACCAGAAATATGGAATAAATACCCCCTTTCTGTAAAAAAAGTATGGAAATGGGTATTTAATGAATGGGGATAGCTCTCTAACTTATCGCTCCAGCCCAACCACCCGCCGTCGGGCTTTTTTGGTTTTGTTTTGAGTTTTTGTGGTGGCGAGTGTGGGTTTAGCCCAGTCGTTATGCTTTAAAATCAGAGTAACTGATGGATTTTGAATGGAATCCCTTAAAAGCTGAAATTAACAGCAACAAACATAGTGTTTCCTTTGAAGAGGCAACTTCTGTATTTGGAGATACGCTATCTGTAACATATCCCGATCCTAAACACTCAATAAATGAAGAGCGTTTTATAATGATCGGGCTTTCTGATAAACAGCGGATATTAGTGATTTCTCATGTGTATCGCGGTGAAACGGTAAGAATTATCAGTGCCAGACCTGCAACAAAACGGGAGCGGCAATTTTATGAGCATGGAAATTGACAACGAATTAAACGACGAACTTGAAGATGAATATGATTTTACTAACATGAAAGGTGGTGTTCGCGGCAAATACGCCAAGCCATATCATGAAGGTGTAAAACTTATTATGCTTGAACCTGATGTGGCAAAAATCTTTCCTGACGCAAAGTCAGTCAATGAGGCGTTAAGGTCTCTGGCAAAGATTATTCAGCAACACGGTAAAGTAATCTAACTTTGCACTCCAAGCCCAACCACCCGCCGTCGGGCTTTTAATGGTGTTTTTAGGCGTTCTTTTACAGGCTCAATACTTTGGAACGAGATAAATTAGCATAACTTTTACCATACCAATTAGCCTAAATCCCCCCAAAAAAGGATAACGTCAAATATTAAACATTATCCTTTAATTCCCCAATTTCTATATCTTTAAAATTGATCTAAAGCCAATAACTTTTCCTCTTGTTGTCTTGGCTAGCGACACAGCCCAACTTGATTATTTGTCGAACTTTTTCTAAAGCCTATGGTTTAGCGGGTTTGCGTGTGGGTTATGCCTTGTCGCACCCCGATGTGGCTAATGTGTTAAATCGAATCAGACAGCCATTTAGTGTGAATAGTTTAGCTTTAATGGCTAATGAGCGGCTTGACCTTGTCCTTGTAATAGGCTTAATAGACCATTTAAAACCAGTGCAATCAGTAATAAAACAATGCCTAATGCAACCCCTTGTGCAAACATCCCTTTACTGGTCTCTAGGGCAATGGCTGTGGTAATATTTCGGGTATAATCTAAGATATTTCCGCCCACCATCATGGCACTGCCCACTTCAGAAATAATTCGACTAAACGCAGCAATAACGCTGGCAAGTAAACCAAAACGAATTTCATACATCACAGTGAATAGGGCTTGCCAGGGCGATGCTCCCAAAGTAATTGCCGTTTCCCAAGCCCGCCGATCCGCCGCTTGACACGCCACGTGTCCCATAGCCACCAGCACAGGAAAACTCAACGCCACTTGAGCAATCACCATAGCCGTTTGTGTAAACAGCAGGCGAAAATCCCCCAGCGGCCCTTGACGCGATAACAGCATGTAAATGAGCAGCCCCACCACGACTGTTGGAATGGCCAGTGAAATGTTAAAACAAGAAATGATGAAACGCCGTCCCCAAAAGTCATTAAATGCCAGCACGAAAGCCAACAATAATGCCACAGGTGTAGCGATGAACATGGCCAATAAGGAAATTTTTAATGAGGTGAGTACAATCGTCCATAATGCCGCATCACCAGAAAATAGTAAAAACAACGCATCACGGGCGGTATGGATTAGGTTATCCATTCTTGTTAATCTTGCGGTGGGGAAATGGTTAATAAAGTAAAATTAAACCATTGATAAAAATATCTTTTTGACTGAATTAGAATTTTCAGAATAGACCTCTTGCAGAAGTCACCTCACGTATTGAGTTTCAACATGAAAGAGGCCAACTATACTTCTGCAAGCGATCTATAAAGCGAAGCCTATCCTTCAAGTCACCAAACGCTGACTAGAGACAATCATTCCATCGGCATCAGCATATAAATAATGGCCGGGAAAGAATGTCACCCCCGCAAAAGTGACGGGCAAATCCCGATCACCGCGTCCATGTTTGACGCTTTTTAGGGGATGCGTGGCCAAGGCATGTATGCCAATAGGAAGCGTGTTAATAGTGGCTGAATCACGAATACAGCCATACACCACAATTCCTTCCCACCCATTATCAATCGCCGCTTGTGCCAACAAATCGCCCACCAAAGCACAACGCATTGAGCCGCCACCATCAACCACCAACACTTTACCCGTGCCAGACTGATTAAGACGTTCTTTAACTAACACATTGTCTTCATGAACTTTGACCGTGACCATTTCGCCACCAAAAGACGGTTTTTGTCCAAAACAGCGAAAAATGGGATCGGCAACTTTCACCACCTCTGGAAATTGATCACATAAATCAGCAGTTTGATATAGCGTCATTGCAGTTGATTTCCTTATTTTTTCACATTGGCGTTTAACAAATCGATAATTTCAGCGTTGCCCTTAGTTGTGGCCATTTCTAATGCTGTATAACCCGCTTGATCGACTTTGGACGCATCTGCACCTTGAGCGAGTAATAACGCCACGATCTCGGCATTACCACGGAACACGGCTTGGATCAATGCGGTTTCGCCAGCATTATCTTGCAAATCAATGTCCGCACTGTGCTGTAATAACAAACGAGTGATGTCGATTTGCTCACTTTCAGACGCATAAATTAAGGCAGTAGCACCACTTAAATCGCGTTGATTGATGTCAGCTTTGTGTGCTAACAATAAAGTGGCCATTTCCACATCGCCGCGTTGTGTAGCCAGCATTAAGGGCGTGACTCCGCGTTGATTGCCGATGTTGGGATTGGCGTTGGCGGATAACAAGGCTTTGGCCACGTCAATAAAACCTTTTTTTACCGCGCCAAGTAATGCGGTTTCACCTTCATTGTCCACATTATCCACGTTAGAACCCGCTGCAATTAAACGCAATACAACATCCAAGTAACCTTGGCGCGCCGCGATCATCAGCGCATTCCAACCAGAACGAGTGCGACTATTGACACTTGCGCCGCGATCTAACAATAACTTGGTGATCACATCGTAACCAAATTCAGCCGCAAACGTCAGCGGCGTACAACCTGCCACCGTGCGGGCATTGACATCCGCGTTGTGTGCCAGTAACACATCAACCGACAGTTCACTGCCGCTCTCAATGGCGCGCATCAGCGCAGTTTTGCCGAATTGATTACCCGCATTGACATCTGCCCCTTGCTTGATGAGTGTCTCAATTAAATCGACATCATCGATCAAAGCGGCTTCTCGCAGATCGCTGTTTAACTGCTCCATATCGCTGGCCAATACCGCCGCCATTGGATTGGAAAAAATAGAAAAAACAGCCGTTAATACTACCAATTTTAAAAGTTTCATAATGCCCTTTTTTGTTATGAAGTGGAAAGAAAAAATAATGTCGTCAAATAAAATCGGTACTTTCTGGCACTGAGTTAGGCACATCAGGCGAACATCACGAGAAGCCAATATTGCTTAACCAGCGGCCTCTTCCTCGGCGGGAGGGGCTTCTTCGGCTTGTTCGGGTTCATCGGGCATGGTGTGGACGATACCGCGATGACACTCAATGCACGTTTGTCCGCGTTCCTGCGCTCGTTCGTGACGATTACGCGCAAAACGATCTTGCGCGCTTAAATCCATGTGGTCAAAAGAATGGCACGTGCGGCATTCGCGGGAATCCGTGGCCATCATTTTGTCCCAAACCATGTTCGCCATCTGCCAACGACGGGCTTCGTACTTTTCAGGGGTATCGATTGTTCCCATGATTTCGTGCCACACATCTTTAGCGGCGATAATTTTCGCGTGCATTTTGGGGAAAAATTCCTTCGGCACGTGACAATCAGCACAGCCCGCATGAACACCAGAGGCGTTTGACCAGTGCATACTCTGTTTTAATTCTTCATAATTGGTCTGCATACTGTGGCAAGATACGCAGAACTCAGTCGTATTCGTATATTCTAAGCCAACGGTAAAGCCGATCCCTCCCACTCCACCGATCAGCAAGATCGCAAAAATAGCAAAAAATAAACGCCACTTAGAGCGTTTTGCGGGCGCAGCGGTCTCCACAGAGTCATTCTGAGGTGTAGTCATTGTTGTGTCTCCCTTTGGTGTGGTCATTGTGATCTAAAAGACCCATTGGCTCAAAAACTATAAACCTGTATCACTTTTTTGATTTATAATCCCAGTAAATGGGTCTGAAATGGTCAATAACAAAAACGGCGGTTTATCTTGTCCTCAACTAAAATCTTAGTAAAAATGTCTGATTTTATTAAGCGTTCATTATTATGCGGCTTTACCATAGCATAAACTGTGCATCAAGGCAAAATTATAAGTATTAAATTCAAGTTATACCATCATTTTAAAATTAAATGACACACCATTTCATGAATGCCAAGCCTTTAAACAAAGGCTTTCCATTGAGTTCCGTATGAAGCGCGACGCGGTTCAGATGACATTCCTAAGTAGCACTTGGGACAAGATTCAATCTAATCAATAAAATTAAAAATCAGCCCAAAATTCTTAAATTCTAATTCAGATAAAATAAAGACTTTATAAAGCCTATTATTTTAATAGATAATCATCCCCAATCCTAAAAAACAAAGAACCCCAAAGTGTTGTACTTTGGGGTTCTGACGTATGGGATTTACGGTAACAGATTACAAAATTATTTGGAATCACCCTTACTTTTATCGCTGCCAAAGAGGAAAAAAGCCCCTAAAAACAGAATAATTAAAATCGCAAACACCACTGTAAGTAATGATAAAATCCCTACGCTATCCCCTAACATGACTTCCAATAATTTCATAATATCATACCTCGGTTAAACTAAAATAAAACAACATCGCCCCTCGAATCGCGGCGAGCCTTGCGCCCAAAACAATCGATGTAGAGCATTCAGCAATTCTTTGTCATTCCATTCCTACAAATGTCCGTGTCATTTTGACTCAGACGTAAGTTTTATCAAAAAAACGCTTTAAATACCACTTATTTACGATTTACGGGCAGTTTTTCCCCTTCATTCTCGTTTACTGACAAAGCTATTTATTTGTTATTCTTGTGTTTTTTAAAAATCGTCGCATCTTCCCTGTGTGCTAACTTTGGGTGGGTGTGGATGCAATATTGGTGTAATATTGATGCAATTGCGCCACCCGCACCGACAACATCTGCACATCGCCACTGTTGTCAATCACATCGTGTGCTGCCGCCAAACGCGCTTGACGACTGACTTGCGCCGCTAACATTTGCTCAATCTCAACCGCACTCAGCCCACTGCGTAACGCCAAACGAGCGTGCTGCTGTGCTTCGTTACAATCCACCACCAACACCCGATCCACCCAATCGGTTTGCTGTGTTTCTAACAATAACGGAATACTTAACACACAATAAGGCGTTTCTACTGGTAAATCAGTCAGTTGCTGTTGCATGGCCTGACGAATTAACGGATGTAATAAATTTTCTAACCCACGCCGTTGCACCACATCAGCAAACACAATGGCACGTAATTTGGCGCGGTTTAACGTGCCGTCATTATGTAATATTTCATCACCAAAACGCGCCACAATACCTTGTAAACCCCGCTGACCGGGTTGCACCAGCGCGTGTGCCACCACATCGGCATCAATGATCGGTACGTCATAGCCTGCAAATAAATCAGACACCGTCGTTTTACCACAGGCAATCCCGCCTGTTAAGCCAATTTTTAACATTAAATCAACCAGTTAATTGTATTTTGTAAGTACACCTGTCCTCCCATCAAACTCAACCAACCCGCACACGCCAAATAAGGGCCAAAAGGAATGGGTTGATTACGGTCGCGCTCTTGCAACAGAATTTGTGCCATTCCGAAAACCGCGCCGACCAAAGAAGACATGAGAATAATCAAGGGGATACTCTGCCAACCCAACCACGCACCAAACAAAGCCAGCAATTTAAAATCCCCATGTCCCATGCCTTCCTTACCCGTAATCAATTTAAACAGCCAATACACCGTCCACAAAGACAAATAACCAAAAACCGTACCTAAAACAGCCGCTTCCAACGACACCAAACGAGTCTCTGGCCACAAATTCAACAACAAACCAAGCCACAACAACGGCAAAGTCAAATCATCAGGCAACAATTGGTGATCAACATCAATCAAACTCATCGCCAACAAGCCCCACGTCAGAAACAAAGCCGCTAACATTAACCACGTAAACCCAAACTGCCACGCCACAGCAATAGACAACAACGCACTGGCCAATTCCACCAAAGGATAACGAATACTAATGGCTTTGTGACAAGCCGTACAACGTCCACGCTGATATAAGTAGCTGATAATCGGAATATTTTCCCAAAAACGAATGTGATGCCCACAATGCGGACAATGCGACGCGGGCGTAGTCAAATTAAAGCGGTCTTGCGTGACCGCTTCTAATTCTAACAATTCTCGACATTGGGCTTGCCATTCTCGCTGCATCATGACAGGTAAACGATAAACCAATACATTTAAAAAACTACCCACAATTAATCCCAACAATCCAACACACAATAATAAAGCCAAACGATCATTGGCTAAAACATCAATCATGGCATCAAACACGGTGAAAATTCCTTAATTTCAGAAATGAGAAAACCACAACAATCCCACATTAGACAAACGGCTTTCTCCTGAACAATTGTAGGCTTGAATAGCCACATAATAATTCTGTGGCTGTTCAAGATGACCTTTGAGAAAAATCTGCTGTCCTAAATCAAGGCTATTTAATTCAGATAAATCACGATAATTAAAAGGCAAATAAAACAGCGTGTAACCTTCGGCAAATTTTGGTGCTGTCCACAATAATTCCGCATCATTTCCTGCGACAGAAACGGTTAATGACGGCGATTCAGGAACAGGAGTGATACCTTCTTGACATACGCCAAATAAGGGGTCTAAAGACGTAAACTGAACTTCAGCAACATGACTTTTAATAAACTCTTGAAAAGCCGACAAACGCGTATAAACACCAGGGAAATAACCACACCGATCAGCACCATAACTGACCAGACCAATTTGCACTATCGTATCATCATTAGGATTGTGAATAATCAGGGGGCCGCCGCTGTCTGCGGTGCAAGAATCGCGTCCCAAATTCATCCCCCCCGCACACAACATGCTGGGGAGTAATTCTCCCGATTGAATGACTTTACCATCAACTAATAATTTTTCACATAATTCATTGTCTAATAACGGCATAGAAACGGCCATTAAAGTATCTGGATAACGCCCTAAATTACTGGTACTGCCCCAACCTAATACCGTGGCTGATAAGGTGGTCGGCAAAGAATAATCCGCTTCGTCTAATAAAGTCACAATCGGCAAATCAACAGGTTCAGCTAATTCCAATAAAGCAATATCGTTTTCCAAAATATTAAAACTAAAATCAGGATGCACAATAATTTGCTTCACATCAAGCAATAAAGTTTGCTGTAAATCCACATGAGCTGCCACTACCTGCACATCGGCTGGCATGTAATCGCGGCGTGGCGGGTCACTGAGACAGTGTGCTGCCGTCACTGCCCACGTGGGTGCGATCAGCGACGCACCGCAATAGTGACCTGTTACAGCGGTTTTTCCCGCTTCAACCAACGCCAAAGTCCACGGATATTCCCCTTGTGCGACAGGCTGACCACCGACCACACGCGCCTGTCGTTCTTGCGCGACAAGCTGGGTCATAAAAGAGACAAATATCACCAATATTAAAGTGATCTTTAGCGTATTTTGATAAAAAAAATTGCGGTTCATTTTAAAGGGTAAAATGCTGGAATAAGTGCATTAATTGATGTTTTACAGCGGGAACAGTTTGTTTTAAAGTATGGGCTACTTCTTCTCGTGTTTGATAACTGTGCTGCACCGCAGATAATAACGCCGCTTCATCTACTTTTCTTAAATCAATCACATTGTTGGCCGCGCCCACCGAATCAAACACGCCATGAAATTTACCACTATACGCCAAACCCACCGCAGGAATGCCTTGTGATAAAGCTGCGATGCAAGCGTGCATTCGTGATCCTAAAAAGAAATCACATTGCCCAATTACATATTTAACTTGACGATGATTTAACGTATCTGTTACTACAAACAAACGATCAGAATAATTCGCGTGCATTCGCTGATATAAATCCTCGCACGCATCGGGATCACTTTCAAAATGTCCTTTAACATCAAAGACATGAGGTACAAGAATAAGTACTGTATTAGCTTGAGCCAATAAAGTTTCAATTAAACGTACCATTAAAGTTGCATAAGTCGTATTTAAACCAAAATGCTGCTCCGCTTGATAATGTCTATTATAAAGTAAACCACTGACATTTAATCCAATAATCACCTGTCCATTGTCTCGGTGTTTCTCAATGTGAGTTAAAATCTCACTTTGCGGAGATTCTGCATCTAACACAAAAGCGACATCAGGCACAAATTGCACCAGAGCTTTATTTTTTTCTCCAAGAATTCCGCGCACATATTCCGCGCCTGTTTTATCTCTGGCATAAATGGCATCACTGTTATTTAAAATGCGACGTGCCATAAAGCGGGCGATTCGTCCTTTAAAAGGGCCATAAGTTTGAGGTAACATGACAAATTTCTTAGCACATAAAATGCCTAAAAACTTAGTCATTGAGCCGTAAAAAAGCCGCTTTAACCCATAAATATCACTAAAACTGTCTCCACCAGTAATATCAGCGACAATATCGATTTCCATTAATTCTTGAAAATAGCGATTTTTAGCCATTAAATAGCCGCGTAATGGTGGAATTATTTTAACGATAAGCGCGTAGAAAAGTAACAAATAAATATTTTGCGGTTTTAACACATTACGACCAAACCACATTTCCCGATAATGCAGCGTAATGGTTTTACCATCTATCGTGATCGTTTGCGTGGTATCGGTATGAAAAGAACGCAGCATAATGTGGGCATTTGGCCAATGGTGAATTAAACATTTTAAACTCGCCTCAGCCAACGCACTGACACCCATATTAGGCGTTTCAAAAGAAGCACCTAATAACCATATTTTTGGTCGCTGTTCCGACATTATATCTGCTCCTAAAAGGGGAAATAATCAAGACTTAAAAGGATATTCTAATAACACCACTTGTTCATTTAATCTTTTACCCGCATGAGTATGCTGATGATTCATTAAAGAAGTGGCTAAACGAGTAAAAGAAGCCATTAATTCTTGTTGTAAAGAAGGCTCTAATTGCAATTCTGCCATTGCCAATTGCATACACAATAACCACTGATCCCGCTCCGCGTGACCAATGGGAAAAGGCGCGTGTTTTTGTCCCAAACGCGGTGGCTGACCGTGTGGCGTATACAGCGCAGGGCCGCCCAACCATCCCGATAAAAAACGGAATAATTTGCGCTTTGCTCCGGTTAAATCTTGAGCGTGCATATTGCGAATGGTGCGCACTTCGGGCAAAGTGTCCATTTTTTCATAAAATAATTCCACCAATTGCCGCACACCTTCTTCTCCGCCAATTTTCTCATAATGTGGATTTTTAATGGCTGCTTGAGTCATATTGAATTCTCCTCATTTATTTCAGTCTATGGTTTCTGATAAAGCATATTTAATTTGATCTTGAGAAAAACCTCGCGCATATAAAAATCGTGCTTGTTTCGCTTTCTGTTTTAAATCATGAATTGCGGTTAAACCAAATCGCCGTTGTCGCACTTCTCGCGCTAATTCAAACCAATCGGCATTTTGCCAGCGTTCGGATTGTAATAATAACTCAGAATCAATCTGATGTTGCCGCAATTCTTGTTGAATGCGCAAAGGGCCATAACCGCGCTGCATTTTATTGTAAATTAAACTTTCTACAAAACGTGCTGGATTTAAATAATTATCCTGTTCTAATTTAAGCAAAGCCTCATTAATGACACGTTCTGCAAATTCTTTTTGTAATAAACGTTGGCGCAATTCATAAGCAGAATATTCCCGACGCGATAAATAATATAAAGCGGCTTGATAAGCTTTGTTTAATTCGTTCATTATATGATATTTTATTTGTTGTGTTTTTCTGATGAAAAAAGTTAGGACAAACGGTAAAGACCAATTTTAAAAATCTCTATTTGCAACTTTTTGTTGATTCTGTTTAACCGTTATTCTTTTGTTCTTCACAATTCCTATCGCAACAATTTGCAATCTTTACGTTATTTCAATTCTCTCCCTTTCTCTTTTGGTTTGCCATTCTTTGTGCAAGTGCTTGTCTATTTCTATCTCGAGAAATGCGATCAATTAACGACTTATATTTTTCCACTTGTTTATTATTTTCTGCCCTTAATTGTTGATTTTCTTCTTTCAACAAAGTCAGTTGTAACCTGCATCTTCCAAAATTTGTTTTCAACTTTAAAATACCTTTTTGATGATTTATTAATTTTTTGTTTTTTTCTCTTAATTCCACGTTTTCTCTTTCGAGAATAAACAACTTGTTATTTAATCCTTCTATTTTTACTAATAAACTTTCTACTTCTCTGGGGAAAATGTACTTTCTATATATCTTGTTTGTGATATATACTATCGCATGTATCATTCCAAAAAAAGTTATTAATACTGCTATTGGCATTAATTCTTTTTTATCTCCATAGCTTCCTATGATTGCCCCTATTATTAAATAAATGAAGAATATCAAAATCGCTTTTAAAATTACGCTAATCATTCTACACCTCATAAAACTAAGAATAATAGAGTCATTAAAATTGAGTAATCGGTTCATTAACCCAAATCGGGGCAATAATTTCAACAGAACGTTCTGATTCTTCACGGTGTTCAAACAACACGCGCACACCCGCAGGCAAACGCGCTTGACCACGCTCATTATCCCATTCTAATATTGACCAATCATCTGCCCATTTTGTTTCAATTTCACCCAAACTATCTTGAAAATAAATATAACTAAAGCGCACTTCATAATCAGATAATATTTCAATTCCTTCCGCTTTTTCTAAGCGTTCAGTGGGATTTCCTGCTAATGCGGGCAAAACGGTTAGAATTAATCCTTCATTTTTCTTACCGGGCTTAATATTCCACACACTCAATTCATTGCCTTGTCCGGGAGAAACAGTAGACACCCAGCTTAATTGTTCTTTATTGCCTTCAAAAAAAACAATACGTACATTTTTTTCTCGTTCCAAATAAGTATGGGGAAATGCAGATTCTAAAGCGCGTTCTAATTGAAGAATAATTAAAGAGTCATCTAAACTGCTTTCTAAACGATCTCCCGTTCGCTGCCAATCTTGCGTGACTATATACATGCCCATCGCTAATGTCATCATCACCATGACCGATAATGTTATGGCAATTAATAATTCTAATAAAGTAAAAGCACGGGTTAAAACCAGAGATGAAATAGGTTTCATAAAAAACGATTCAAAATAGGCGAATTAAAATAGGGAGGCAATGATAAATCTAAGCCCATATCCACTAAATCTAAAGTGAGATAACGGTTATAATAAGGATCGCCGTGATTCAAAAAGTCATACCAATAATGATTAAATGTACTCATTTCAGTCATATCCCAAAGCAATACCGAATCCGGCCACATCGGTGCAACAAAGGACGCAAACGGTGTGTAAACAGTGCGCCAACCCTGTTGTTGCGCCCGCAAAGCCAAATCCAGCACCCCAAAGCCGCTGTGATAATCCGCCCGAATCCCCCCTAAGGCCTGCCACAACACCCGCGACATGGCACAAATCCAAGGATGTGGCACACTAACATTACGAATAATCGCCGTCGCCCCCATGTAACCAGATTGCGTATACGGATGATCGTAATAAAGCGACAACGGCGGCCGATTGGCACGCAGAACCAAACCTGCATGTTTAAAATTTTTTTGATTATCAATCACTTGTCCTGTAACCAATCCCACTTGCGGCATCAACAACCAAGATAATAATTCCTCCGCTTGCGCGGGTTCAAAGTCATCCAAACCCTGCGTGATAAACAATAAAAAATCAATCTTTTCATCGGCTTGCGCCCATGCTTGGCGATATTGTTCTACTAAATCACCACTGAGGTCTAATTCCACTGTCCGCCATGTATTTTTTTCTGGTGCAGGCAAGCAAACTCGGTAATTCCCCCGACATAAATCTGTATTTTCATAGACCGTAGCCGCAATACCCCGACGTTGTAAACTGCTTTGTAAGGCAGTCAGCCCGGCTTGATAAACGTATTCTTTAGCATTATGATCCAAAGCAATCGATTCGGGATGTTGTCGCCAGTGGTATAAAATTCGGCTAACATGATGAATTTTAGGATTTTTTTCTGCGGCACGCAAAATTAAATCGTAATCCTGAGACCCCTCCGCTTCTATTCGTAATCCACCTAATTCCTCTAATAAACTACGTCGATACACCAAAAGATGAAATAAATAATTTCCTGATAACAAAGTTTCTGGCGACCAATCAGGCTTACATAAATGCAGAAAACGAGTGTTATTTAACGACAAACTATCCCGATCACTATAAAGAATATCAATAGAATCATTTTGGCGTAAAATATTTGCCATACAAAATAACGCTTCAGGGGCTAAACGATCATCATGATCTAAAAAAGCCACATAACTATTTTTTACTTGATTTAATGCAAAATTAGTTGCCGCACAAATGCCTTGATTGTGCGGTAAATAATAAACTTCAATACGCGGATCAATACGCGCCAATTGCGCCAAATAAGCGCGAGTTTCTTCGCGTGAACTGCCGTCATCAACCAGACACCATTGCCAATAAGGATAAATTTGCGTGCGCACTGAATCTGCACATTCTTTTAACCATAAAGGATCAGTATTATAAACGGGAGTGACTAAAGAAAAAAATAACGGTTCTTTCCATGTCATCACCTGATCGCGCAATTGTTGCCATTCATTAAGGGTTAAAAAACTATGATGAAATAACCAGGCTTGATATTCAATCCATTCACTGCTGCCCCAATGCTTTAATTGCATTTCTGTAGGAGAAATCCAATAAGCAGGTTTATTGGCTGCAAATAAAGGCATTTTCTTAAACCATGTTGTCCAATCTTTTAGCGCGTTCAAAAATTATATTTCCTTATAAAAAATAATTTCTTTTAAGAATAAGGTGAAATTTGTCCATCAGGAACTTTTTTAAAACGCTTATAACTCCACTGATATTGTGCAGTATTGATAGCGATACATTGCATAATGCCCTGATTTAATGCAGTGGCTGCTTCAATTAAATCTTCAGCATCAATTCCCATAGGAGCAGGAAGAAAATGCACGCGAAAATGTGCCGTGTTTTCAGTGGATAAAGATAACCGTTCGGCAAAGGTAAAAATCACGGGTGCGCCCGTTTTGCGTGCCAATCGCGCCACTAGCGTCATGGTATAAGCAGGGCGGGCGAAAAACGGCGCAAACACCCCTGTTCCCGCTTCATTTGGCACTTGATCGGGTAAAATGCCAACCACTTCTCCGCGTTTTAAAGCCGCAAATAACGCCTTAATACCTTGCCTATCTGTAGGAACTAATGTTGCGCCTAATCGTTCGCGGGCATTTTTTATAAAAAAATCTAAATCAGACAAACGTGGTGGACGATAAAGACTGGTGATTGGATAATGTAAAGACGCATATAATCCCGCCATTTCCCAAGCCCCTAAATGCGGCGTTAATAAAATCACACCTCGCCCTCGTTTTACGGCATCATCTAAATAATGTTGCTGAGAAGCCGTTGCTAAAGCCATAATGCGCTCGCGTGACCACAACCATAATGCCGATAATTCAAATACCGTTTTAGCCGTTTCTTGCACACTTTCACGCAATAATTGCGCTTGTTGTTTCGCTGTATAATGCGGAAAACAATGCGCAATATTGACTCGACTGGTTTGCACCATACGTATATGAGAAAAAGCCATCAATAAATAACTGGTAATAATGGCGATGCGGTGTTGTTGTTTTAACGACAAATAAGACAAGAAACGCAAAAAAATAATAATGAGTTTAGCACGCATTTTAGCAAAAAATCTACTCTTTCATATCCGAATTAGAAATATTATTATTCGCCTTAATTTGCTGCGTTCTTATCCCTTTCATGATGGCTAAAATAAAAGGGGAAGCGTGCATTAATAAATCAAAAATATCGATAAGACGGTGCAATGTTCCTTGAAACAACATCCGCACTTTCTCTACTAAATGCGGTTCTGGCACAAAAGGAGCTAACCCCAATGTTAAACACGCAATCATAATAAAAAACCAAGGTACATCATCCAGCCAACGTAACATTGTTTTATTTCCACTTGAATTAAAGGTGAGTAGGAGGCATTAATTTCGAGGCTAATCCCCGCGCCCAAGCGCGGATAATTTCGTAATCTCGAAAATCGCCTTCAGGAACATGAGTTATTCTAGCTAATAATCGCCAAAAAAACTTTAATTTAGTAGGGCGCATTGCACCCGCAAATAAACCTGTATCTATTGAGTCCACTAAGGCTAATGTTGGCTGCATCATTCCCAATACTTTAGCCCGATTTTCTGGCGTATCTTCATGTAAAGTCATGCACACCACAAATAAGGCTACTTTTTTGTTTTTTAACACATTTTGATGCACGGTTAAAAATTGTTGCGCCTCTGATAACCAATGTCCCATACGAATGGGTGCGCCAATAATCACCACATCATAAGGCTTAATGTCTTTGACATCTAATAGATAACGAATGTCTAATGTTAGACCCTGTTTCACCAATTCTGCACCAATCGCATGGGCAACCCCTTGTGTAGAACCACCGCGACTGGCATAAGTTAATAAAATTTTTTGATCCATAGTGTCTCACTTAACTATTTCTTTAAAAAACAAAGCATTAAAAATAAATAACGGAGTTATTTTTATGTATGACTCAACACCAGTCAGTTAAGTAAAAAATAGTCGTTGCATTTTCTACGATATTCGGTAAATTGAGTAAAATCAGTAAAGCAGTTTATGACATTATGCGGTTGTTTTGCAAGTACGACAGAAAAACCGTTGACTTAGAATTATTTTGTGATTTTCATCGTAATTTTTTTTAAAAATTGTCGCTAATCCTTTTAACTTTATTTCATTTCAAGAGCTTATATGATGACTCCCCAACAAAAAACAGTCATTGACACCTTGCTTGCCATGATGTCGGACGCATTGCCCGCGATGCCAGTAGAACAAAGTTTACATGTGCCTTTCTTAGAAATGGGGGCAAATTCCCTTGTTTTAATGGAGGTGCAGCGTCATGTGGAAAATCGTTTTGGTGTGAATATTGCCATCAATCAATTTTTTGAAGAATTGACCCATATCGAAGCCCTAGCGCAATACATTACAGAACACAGCCCGTCATTAAATACGCCAGAACCCGCGCCTTCTGTGACACAAAACCCTGCACCTGCTGCGCCCACCACGGTGCCGCTGCCAAATACAAATACGACACCGCCACCTGTTTTCAATACCTCATCGTCTGAATTAGAACATATTTTTCAACAACAATTACACATTGCCACCCAAACCTTACAACAGGTTATCGCGCAACAATTGGATTTTTTACGCGGTCAAGGTGTTACTAACGTGGATCATGCTGTATTCAACGCGCCCGTAATCGGGCAGAATGTGGCATCGGCGGTTGCGCCCACTTCTTCTCCTGCGCCGGTCAAAAGTGTTACGGAAAATACAGCCACGGTCAAATCGAATACTTCACCACAACATTTATTGTCGCCTTTAGAAATTCGGGCGCGTGGCTTAACGCCTACCCAACAGACCCATTTAGAGCAGTTAATTCAACGCTTTACCGAAAAAACTAAAACCTCAAAACAGTTGACCCAACGCTATCGTGCGGTATTAGCGGATAGTCGTGCTACGGTTGGTTTTCGCTTCACCACCAAAGAAATGTTATACCAAATTGTGGGAAAAACTGCAAAAGGTTCACGGATTTGGGACATCGATGGCAACGAATACATTGATATTACAATGGGGCAAGGGGTGAATTTATTTGGTCATCAGCCCGATTTTATCTTACAGGCTCTGGCCGAAGCCCAAACGCACGCCTTACCGGGGCCACCGAGAATACTAGAAACATGTGAAGCGGCCGCTTTGATCTGTGAATTGACGGGATTGGAGCGGGTGGCGTTTACAAATTCAGGCACGGAAGCGGTAATGGCGGCGATTCGTTTGGCACGCGCTGCAACAAAACGTAATAAAATCATTATGTTTGAAAACGCCTATCATGGCCACTCTGATTTTAGTTTGGGCAAGGCGCAATGGGACGGCGATCAACTGCATACGTTGCCGATTGCGTCAGGTATTCCAGTTGGTGCAGTACAAGATACGCTTTTGTTGCCTTATGGAGAGGAGTCTTCATTAGATTACATTCGTCGTCATATTCATGAATGCGCCGCGATTATTGTAGAACCTGTACAAAGCCGCCGTCCTGATTTACAGCCTAAAGCATTTTTACAAACCTGTCGCCGTTTGACCGAAGAAGCGGGCGCATTGCTGATTTTTGATGAAATGGTGACGGGATTCCGCGCTCACCCCGGCGGCGCACAAGCATGGTTTGGTATTCGTGCTGATTTAGCCACGTATGGCAAAGTGTTGGGTGGTGGATTACCTGTGGGTGTAGTGGCAGGGCGTGCGAAGTACATGGACGGCATTGATGGTGGTTTTTGGAACTACGGCGACAATTCTTACCCCCAAGCAGAGCGTACTGTATTTGGTGGTACTTTTTGCCAACATCCTTTAGCCATGGCCACCACTTTGGCCACTTTAAAACATTTGAAAAATCAAGGTGTTGCCTTACAAAATGCGGTCAATGAACGCACGCGCTATTTAGCCGAGACATTAAACGCTTTCTTTAGCGCAGAAGAAATGCCGTTAAAAGTGGTTTATTTCGCTTCGTTATTCAGTTTTTCTTTTACGGGAAATTTAGAATTTTTATTCTATCATTTAATGTTAAAAGGGGTGTTTGTTTGGGAATGGCGTAATTGCTTTTTATCCACTGCCCATACGGATGAAGATGTAGAAAAAATTATTCAAGCGGTAAAAGAAAGTTTATTAGAATTGCGGGCAGGCGGATTTATTCCTGAAAAAACAGGAAAAACCACGCCCATTCCTTCTCCCATTGCTGTTTTAAAAGCAAGTGACAATCAAGCCGATCAGCCTTTAACCGAAGCGCAAAAACAATTGTGGACTTTGGCAAAAATTAATCCCGAAGGCTCACTGGCTTATCACATTCGCATTATGTTGCAATTAACAGGTCAATTAGATGTATCGGCCTTGCGTCAAGCGATTAATGACGTGGTGGCACGGCATGAAGCCTTACGCACAGCGATTTATGCGGAACACCAAGTCATTGTATCTGAAGTGGTTTTAGACGTGCCGTTGATCGATTGTCGGGGTTCTGAATCGACTTTTACCACATGGTTACAACAAGAATTAAGCACGCCTTTTGATTTGACTAAACCGCCATTATTCCGTGCAACTTTAGTGCAATTGGATGCAGAACATTATCGCTTGGCATTAAATGCGCATCATATTGTGGTTGATGGTTATTCGATTAATCTCATTGCACAAGATATTATCTCCGCTTATAACGCAACAATGCGCGGACAATTAAGCCCATTTTCCACTGTGATGCCTTTTAAACATTATGTTCATTGGCAACTTGAACAATTGCAAACGGCGACATGGTTGGCACACGAAAATTATTGGCTCACACAATGGTCACATCACACCGTGCCTGTGCTGCAATTACCGACTGATTTTACCCGCCCTGTGATAAAAAGTTATCGCGGTGGCCGGGTGCGTTTAGATTTATCTTTAGATTTGCTGAGAAAAGTCCCTGAATTCGCGCAAAAACAACATTGCACGCCTTTTATGATTTATGTGGCTGCGTATTGTTTATTATTGCATCGTTTAACAGGACAACAAGAATTGTTGATCGGAATTCCAACATTAGGACGTGGCTTAAAAGGGTCTGAATTAATGGTGGGATATTGCACCCATTTATTGCCAATTAAAAGCCAAATTGAATCGCTAAATCAGCCTTTTAATGAATTCTTAATTGCTACCCGTCGGCAATTGTTAAGTGGCTATCAACATCAAGATTATCCTTATGCGCAATTGTTGAAGCAATGGCGACAACAAAAAGATCACGGTACAGCTCCCTTAATTGCGACGGTATTTAATTTGGATCAACCCGGTGTGTTGCCAGAAATGGTTAATTTACGTGCAGAATGGTTGCCGCAATCGGTGGCTTTTACGCCGTTTGATTTGACGTTTAATTTAACCGATATTGGCACGGCAGCCGTTTTGGAATGCGATTATGACAGCGATATTTTAACCGCAGAAACAGTGCAACGTTGGGCGGGACATTATGTGACTTTATTGGCTGAATTAATGAATCATCCCACGCAATCGGTTTATGAATTATCGTTATTAACGCCTGAGCAACGTCAGCAATTGTTAGTGCAATGGAATCAAACCGCACAGCCTTATCCGCGCAACCAAACAATAGCCGATTTATTGACGGAAAAAGCCACGCAAATGGATCAGGCAATGGCTTTGCAATTTCAAGATAAAACATTGACCTTTGCAGAGTTGAATCAACAGGTGAATCAATTAGCCCATTATTTGCAAAATAAAGGCGTTAAACCTGACACTATTGTTGGCGTTTGTTTGACCCGTCAACCTGCGTTAATTGTCAGTTTATGGGCGATTTTAAAAGCGGGTGGGGCTTATTTACCCTTAGACCCCAGTTATCCTGCGGCGCGGTTGGCGTTTATGTTAGACGACGCGCAAGTGTCTGTTTTATTGACAGAAACGGCTTTATTGCCGCAGTTGCCGAATACACAAGCAACGGTCGTGTGTGTGGATCGAGACGCGCCACAATGGGCGGAGATGGCAAAAAGTAATCCAATAAGTGCTGCCACTGCGCAAAATTTGGCTTATTTGATATACACATCAGGTTCAACAGGTAAACCTAAAGGCACGATGATCGAGCATCGCGGTTTGGTGAATTACTTAACATGGGCAGTACAGGCTTATGAAGTCGCACAAGGGTCTGGCGTTCCTGTTCATGCGTCAATGAGTTTTGATGCGACTATTACCAGTTTATTTGCTGCTTCTTTAGCAGGAAAACCCTTGTTTTTATTACCCGAAAAACAACATGAAGCGGAAGTCGTCACCACTGATTTATTAGCCTTGTTAAACAGCAGTTCTCATTTAAGTTTAATTAAACTCACTCCTGCTCATTTAGAATTGCTGAATCCATTATTAAATACGGAGACTTTACAACAGCAATGTCGTTATGTAATTTTAGGGGGAGAAGCCTTAACGACAAAACAAGTGGCCATTTGGCGAGAATTCGCGCCGAATATTCGTTTAATTAACGAGTATGGCCCCACAGAAACGGTAGTGGGTTGTTGTGTTTATCAAGTGGATGCAGACACGCCCACACAAGGCCAAGTGCCGATTGGTCGCCCGATTGCCAACACGCAACTGTATGTTTTAGATGCCACTTTGCGCCCTGTGCCAATTGGAGTCATGGGAGAATTATACATTGGAGGCGACGGCGTGGCTCGCGGTTATCATCAACGCCCTGAATTGACGGCGGAGCGATTTATTCCCGATCCATTTAATGCCAATTCGTCATCTCGTTTATATAAAACAGGTGATTTAGCGCGCTATCGTGCCGATGGTATTTTAGAATATCTAGGGCGTATTGATAATCAAGTCAAAGTGCGCGGATTTCGAGTTGAATTAGGCGAAATTGAAACGGTTTTAGCCCAACACGCTCAAGTGCGAGAAGCAGCGGTCATTGCGCATCGTTTTTCGGCGCAAGATGTGCGTTTAATTGCTTATTATGCTTTAAAGAAAGGCGCGGTATTAGATGAGCTGACATTACGGCATACTTTATCGCAACAATTACCTGCGCATGAAATGCCTGCGATGTTCATTCAATTGCCAGAATTGCCTTTGACCAGTAATGGTAAAGTGGATCGCGCCGCTTTACCCATTCCCACGCAAATTCAAACGCAATCTGCGGTGGCTTTTTTGGCTGCGAGTAATTCAGTGGAACAGCAATTGGTGGCGATTTGGCAGGACTTGTTACACGTTAAACAGGTCGGGGTGAATGACAACTTTTTTGATTTAGGCGGGCATTCGCTGTTAATTCTGCCCATGTGTGAACAGATTGCGCAACAATTGAATTACACGCTATCACCTGTGGATGTATTCAAATATCCCACTATTCGTACTCTATCTGCGTTAATTCAACCTAGCGATAATACACCAACACTGAGTAAACACCAGAAAGCCAAGCAACGTAATCCGAATAAAAAAGCTGTTTTTCGTGGATTGCGGGGATAAGAAAATAGGGAGAAATAATGACTTTATTACAAGTGGATCAAGTTCACACTTATTACGGTAATATTCACGCTTTACATGGCGTTAATGTGGTGATTAATGAAGGTGAAATTGTCACTTTAATTGGCGCGAATGGCGCAGGCAAATCAACTTTATTAATGACCATTTGTGGCGATCCCGTGGCGAGATCGGGATCGATTTATTTTGATGGGGAAAATATTACCCATTTATCGACCCATGAGATCATGCGTCGTCGCATTGCACATTCTCCCGAAGGACGGCGAATTTTTCCGCGTATGACGGTGTTAGAAAATCTGCAATTAGGCTGTCGAGATGAACGTTATTTTAATGAAGATTTAGCCCGCATTTTTCATTTATTTCCGCGTTTGCGTGAGCGTCGCCATCAGCGCGGCGGCACGATGTCGGGCGGAGAACAGCAAATGCTGGCGATTGGTAGAGCCTTAATGAGTCGGCCGCGTTTATTATTATTAGATGAGCCTTCGTTGGGATTGGCACCGTTAATTGTGAAGCAAATTTTCCAAGTGATTAAAGATATTAATGAGCAGGAAAATGTCACTATATTTTTGGTGGAACAAAATGCACATCATGCTTTACATTTAGCCCATCGTGCTTATGTCATGGTGAATGGAAAAATTACTTTAACCGGCACGGGAAAAGAATTATTAGCCAGTCCCGAAGTGCGAGCCGCTTATTTAGAAGGAGGTGTGTAATGTTTGGCGATTCGATTTGGGTCTTTTGGATTGTTTCTGTGGGCATTTTTGGCGCAATAGGTTTTGCCATTGGTCAAGCAGTGGCCAGCCAATGGCAGTCTTTTTGGCTGGTGGTTTGGTATGCTTGCTTATTGGGGGCATTTGAGCGTTTTATTATTTATGCTTTATTTGGTGATGAATTGCTTTCTGTTTTAGGTTATTTAATTGATACCGCAGTTATTATTGCAATGGCTTTATTTGGGTATCGTTTAATGCAGGTTAAAAAAATGGTAACGCAATACCCTTGGTTATATGCGAGAATGGGATTCTTTTTTTGGAAAGAGAAGGTTTAATGGATATTGTAAAAAATGATGAAAAACAATTAGTGATTCAAGTCAAACATCCTAAATCATGGGTATTTACTTTTGGTTTTGGTTTGGTATTGGGTTGGTTATGTTTTCAAATAGGTTTGGGCAGTTTGCAGCATAATCATGGTGAGCGGGTGTGGTGTCAGCGGGTGGAAGCGGGGGCAGCGGCGTTGTGTCGCTTATTACCGCCTGCGCCGTTGTTTGATTTTGGAACGAAAGCGGCCACGAAAGAGGTTAAAGGCTATTTAAATCAAGTGGTTCTGTTGGTCAGCGAACGTCCACAAGAGCCGATTATTCTGCAATTTCAATTTAGCCATGCTGTCACTGCGGACGTAGGTTTTACAGATCGACGCGAGGCCGAACGTCATGCGCAAAAAATCACCCAATTTTTAGCCACGCCACATTATTTGCGTTTGGAATTAGAATTGATTGGCTATGGTCAAATTATGACGCGCACTTTAGCGGGTTATCCGTTGATAATTTTGGGATTATTGTTATTATCTAGTTTTTTAATTGCGCTGCTGAAATGGAATGATTTGAATTGGCTTATTTTTGACCGAGAATTAGGCTTATATCAAGTGAAATATCGTTATTGGTGGGGATTGCGTCGTGGGATTAAATATAGTGTATCTTTATCTTCTATTGTAAGCCTTTCTCCTGTGTTAATAACGCATCAAGAAACAGAAGAATTAGAACACGCTGATCAGGCCTTAGCGCAATTACGTTTGCAGTTGCAAGATGGCGATAATGTGCCTTTAAATAAAGAAGCGGATTTGATCAGCACCGTAAAACGGTGGCAGCCTATCGTGAATACCGTTAATGCGTTTTTACAAGGCACTTTACCCCTATCCCATTTATAGGACAAGAAACCCAAATCGCCACCCACATTTAATCCAGCTTTACCTTACGCCAATAAAGCCAAAACTTTCTTAAAATCCCACTTTCTTAAAAATCTCAATTCAAACATCAGGCGATAATTGTCTGTGGTGGAGAAATAAGCCTGCTATAATGATCGACCTGCATTTAATATCGCCGATTCAGCAATGACCATTGGCGCAGTGCTGGTGTGAATCGACGTGGTTTGACATTCATATCCGACGAAGTCGTGAGGTTTGTTAGAGTTATTTTTTTAAAACCTATTTTATTTGCTATTAAAATAAGAGTCATGATGAATATGAAAACAAGCGCGTTAAGCTGTGAGTTTTTTCCTCCTAGAACTGCCGAAGGTGACAGCCAATTAAAACAGGTACAAGAACAATTAAAAGTTCTTAATCCCAGTTATTATTCCGTGACTTTTGGCGCGGGAGGCTCTACCCAAGAAAAAACGTATGAAACCGTGGTGGATATACAGAATCGTTGTGGGGTTCATGCCGCGCCTCATTTGTCTTGTATTGGTAGTTCTAAAACGGCAATTAGCGCATTATTAAAAGCTTATCAAACGCAGAATATTAGCCGTATTGTGGCGTTACGTGGAGATCGCCCGTCGGGCATGATGGGACGCATTGGTGATTTTAATTATGCCAATGAATTAGTCCAATTTATTCGAGAATGTACGGGCGATTATTTTCATATTGAAGTGGCTGCCTATCCCGAATGTCATCCCGAATCGCGCACCGCCAGTGCGGATTTAGACGCTTTTGTGGATAAAGTCGCGGCTGGTGCGAATGCGGCTATTACGCAATATTTTTATAATGATGAAGCCTATTATCGTTTTATTGAAGCCTGTCAACAGCGTGGTGTCACGATTCCGATTGTGCCGGGGATTATGCCGATTAATAATTTTACGCAATTGGTGCGTTTCTCAGACATGTGTGGGGCGGAAATTCCGCGGTGGTTGCGTTGGCGATTGGGCGAATTAGAACATGACCGCGCCAGTTTGCGGGCTTATGGTTTGGATGTGGTGACTGATTTGTGTCGTCGTTTGTTACAAAATGGCGCACCGGGATTGCATTTTTATACGCTAAATCAAGCCGAATTAACGTTAGAAATTGCGCGGCGATTGGGAATGGTGACAGAATAGCTAATATCCATTTTTATTCTCTTTAATTTCCCAATTTTATTGCAGTAAGCCAAAAGGATTGTCATGTCTTTGCCACCCTTATTTTTAAAAAAAAATGCAGACCGTCGCTTGCGCGCTGGGCATCTCTGGATTTATAGCAACGAAGTCAATGTGGATAAATCTCCCTTACGCCAATTCGAAGCCGGTCAACAAGTGACTGTTTTTGGTCATGATGAGAAACCATTGGGTAGTGCGTATGTCAATGCGGCTTCGTTGATTTGTGCGCGTTTATTTACTCGTGAACCCGATGTGCTTTTGGATCGTGGGTTAATTGCGCATCGCATGAATATTGCTTTATCCGTACGACAACGCTTGTTTACTCAACCGTGTTATCGCTTAATTTATGGCGAAAGTGATGGTTTACCCGGTTTGGTGGTGGATCGTTACGATACGATTTGTGTGGTACAGTTAGGCACGGCCGGTATGGAGCGTTTGAAAGACGATGTCATTGCCGCTTTGGAAAAATTGTTAAAGCCCGCCGCTATTGTATTGCGCAATGACAGTTCCGTGCGTTCGATGGAAGATTTAACGCCTTATGTTGAGGTGGTTAGTGGGACGTTGCCGCCGGAGCCGATTTTGGTTGAGAACAGTACGCGCTTTCGTGTGCCAATTTTAGACGGACAAAAAACGGGGTGGTTTTACGATCACCGTTTAAACCGAGCGCGCTTACAAAGTTATGTGCGGGGTTTGCGGGTGTTAGACCTTTTTAGTTATGTCGGTGGTTGGGGTGTGCAAGCGGCGGTGGCCGGTGCCAGTGAGGTGTGGTGTGTGGACAGTTCGCAACACGCTTTAGATCATATCCCCTTGAATGCACAGCTTAATGGCGTTGCTGATCGCGTGCATACTTTGCAAGAAGATGTGTTTGAGGCCTTGAAAAATTTTAAGCAAAATCAAGATAAATTCGATGTGGTCATTTTAGACCCCCCCGCTTTTATTAAACGACGCAAAGATCAACAGGCCGGAGAAGCCGCTTATCGGCGTATTAATCAGTTGGCCATGACCTTGTTGAAGCGGGATGGTTTATTGGTGTCGGCATCTTGTTCGTTGCATTTGCCGGCGGAGACTTTATTGGATTTAATTCGTGCTATGGGTCGTCATGTGGATCGTCACGTTCAATTGTTAGAACAGGGGCATCAAGGGCCAGATCATCCCATTCATCCTGCGATTCCTGAAACGGCTTATTTGAAAGCCTTTTTTTGTCGGGTTTTGCCCTCATTATAAACGGTGATAGTGGTTTAATTCTGGGTTTAGACTAAGGACAGATTATGTGGGAATTTTTATTTGATTATGGTTTATTTTTCGCCAAAACATTAACGATTGTTTTAGCGATTGTGGTGATTATTGTGATGGCCATGGCGGCGCGTCAACAGAGCAGTGAAGAAGAACAAGGCGAGTTAAAAATTACTTCACTCAGTGAGCGTTTTAAGAATTATCGCAGCCAATTGGAAGAGGCGATTTACGATAAGCAGGAATTGAAAAACCGACAACGCGACGCAAAAAAACAAGCGAAAGAAGATAAAGCACCACGGCGACATTTATTCGTGTTAGATTTTCATGGTGACATTCGGGCTTCGGCAGTGGAATCATTGCGCCAAGAGATCACGGCCATTTTAATGGTGGCCGATAAAGCGCGGGGCGATGAAGTGGTGGTTAAATTAGACAGCGGTGGGGGTTTAGTCCATACCTATGGTTTGGCCGCTTCGCAATTAAAACGGATAAAAGACAAAGACATTCCTTTGACCATTGTGGTGGATAAAGTTGCGGCCAGTGGGGGTTATTTAATGGCGTGTTTAGCGGATAAATTAATTGCGGCACCGTTTGCAATTATTGGTTCTATTGGCGTATTGGCACAATTGCCTAATTTTCACCGTTTGTTAAAGAAACATGATATTGATTTTGAGCAATTATCCGCCGGCGAATATAAACGCACTTTAACCGTTTTTGGTGAAAATACGGATAAAGCGCGGGTTAAAATGCAAGCTGATTTAGAAGATACGCACCAATTATTTAAACAATTTATTTTAGACCATCGTCCCACGTTAAATATTGAACAAGTGGCTACTGGTGAATATTGGTATGGTACGCAGGCGAAAAACTTGAATTTAATTGATGACATTACCACCAGTGATGATTATCTCTTGGCGGCCAGTAAAACCGCGGATATTTATCAAGTGCATTACGCACAAAAACGCAGTTTAAAAGAAAAACTGGGGTTGGCCATGCAAGAAGGCTTGGCGCGTTTATTTTTAGCGCGTTAATTTTCTTGCATTATCCTCTCATTTATGACTAAACTCTGGACGATCAGAACAGTCGATTAGGCAATCGCTGTTTTTTTTCTAAAATAGAGGAAAGTCCGGGCTTCGCAGGGCAGGATGCTAGGTAACGCCTAGGAGGCGCGAGCCTACGGAAAGTGCCACAGAAAATATACCGCCTAATGTGTCTAAAAACAGCACAAACAGGTAAGGGTGAAATGGTGCGGTAAGAGCGCACCGCGCTTTTGGCAACAAAAGTGGCAGGGTAAACCCCATCCGAAGCAAGACCAAATAGGGAAACACGCTTCAACGCACATGCGGCCCGCATGGGTTTCCGGGTAGGTTGCTAGAGGATAACGGTGACGTTATTCCCAGAGGAATGGTTGCCACCCCGCAAGGGGATACAAAACCCGGCTTATCGATTGACTGTTCTGATCTCTGAATTCTTTTCATGCAAAGGAGGCTTTTCGATTATGTCTGTCGAAACAACACTGAAAAACTTAGAAATCCGCGCCAGACGCATTATTGGCGTACCTTGTGTGGCGATTATAGATAATAATCGCGTGGAGGTGATTTCTAGCGTGTTTAGTGGTTTTATTCGTTTAGAGTACCGTAAAAATGGGGAAGTGGTGAGTCGCAGTAGTCTATTAACGTGACTCAATGTGGTGGCGACTTCTTCCTTTCCTGATCCAGATTCAGCTCCTTCTGCTATGGAGAATGCTTGGGTGGAAAAGCGGCGATATTTTCGGCACGCCTCACAGATTGGTATTGAAGTGTGGCCACTGGACGGTTGTGAATTGCAGCGACAACGGCAACAGGTCTATAACGTGAGTTTAGGCGGTTTGGCGTTTCGCAGTTCCATCGCGTATCCGCCGGGTTATTTTGTCGGCTTACGTATTTTATTGATCGAATCTCCTTTTGAAATTCAAGCGCAGGTGACGTGGTGTCGGCCGCGGGCGTGTGGATTTGAAATGGGAGTGATATTTTTAGATCAAGATGATATTTTCAGGGTGCGCATGGTGGAGCAGATTTGTCGCATCGAAGCCTATCGCGCCAAACAGCATGAGCTGGGACGCGATCTCAGCAGCGACGAAGCCGCACAAGAGTGGATTCAACTTTATGCCGCTCGTTTTCCGTTGTTGTCGGCGCGAGGGGGTGTGTCTGAAAATGGTTAGAACAATTAAGACTTATTACCGCTTTAACGCAAAGATTTAAAAATGAAACATCAACCAAAATAAAAGCCCAACATTCGATTTATCTGAGTGTTGGGCTTTTTTGTGTTTGGTCTATTTGTTCGCTCTAAAAACCACCAAAAAACCATAAAAATAATTAATTATTATTCAGCCTAAAACTTTTTGGTCAAAACTCGTTTTGTTTCTTATAATGATTGCATTTTTACCCATTGATTAGGATGAGAGAGAAATATAATGTCTGATTTGTTATTTAATCTGGCGGTGATTCCTGTTATTCCCGCCGAATTGCAACGCTTAGAAGAATTGGCTAATGATCTGTGGTATGGTTGGAATCGACGCGCCAGATCGCTATTTGAACGCATTGATCCCGATTTATGGACGCAAATTGGACATAAACCGCGTTTATTTTTGCGCTGTGTGGCACAGGATAAATTGCAACATGCGGCCACTGATGATCCCGTATATCTTTCAGAATTACAACATGTTTTAGCCAGTTATGATGCGTATCATGCCGCGCCTGCTCCCCATTCTCCTCCTACCCATTCTTTAAAATCCGATGATTTAATTGCTTATTTCTGCGCAGAATATGGGTTGCATGAAAGTTTGCCGGTTTATTCGGGCGGCTTGGGTATTTTAGCAGGAGATCATTGCAAAACGGCCAGTGATTTACGTTTGCCATTTGTTGCGGTGGGATTGTTTTATCATCAGGGTTATTTTACTCAATTGATTGACCGCGAAGGCAATCAAATTGCGCGTCATAATGCAATTGATATTGATCATGTGCCGATTCATCCCGTATTAGACGAAAATAATGAGCCATTATTCATTGCAGTAGAAATTGCAAATCGCTCTGTTCAGGTAAAAGCATGGCGCGTAAAAGTGGGTCGCATTCACTTATATTTATTAGATACCGATGTTGCGGGCAATTCCCCCGAAGATCGAGAAATTACTTATCAACTTTACGGCGGCGATTTACACACCCGAATTAAACAAGAAATTGTGTTAGGTATTGGGGGGGTGCGTTTATTACGCCGTTTGCAATTAACGCCTAGCGTGTGGCATTTGAACGAAGGACATGCGGCGTTTTTAATTTTAGAACGTTTGCGCGAATATGTGGAGCAAGGTTATCGCTATGAAACCGCATTGGAAGCGGTGGCTGCCAGCGCGGTGTTTACCACCCATACGCCTGTACCAGCGGGTCATGATCATTTTCCACAAGAATTAGTGTTGCATTATCTCGGTCATTTCGCGCAACAATTAGGGCGTACGCCTGAATCTTTTTTAGCATTGGGACATGGTCACGATGGCAGTCCTGATTTTAATATGACCGCTTTGGCAATTAATGGCACTCGGCACGTGAATGGAGTCAGTCGCATTCACGGACAAGTGTCTTCAGAGATTTGTACCGCATTTTGGCCAGAGATTCCGCCACAAGAAAACCCTGTTGATTATGTCACCAATGCGGTTCATGTTTCCACTTTCTTAGCGCAAGAATGGAGCAATTTATTTGATGAATTATTGGGCGGAAATTGGCGCGATCAATTATGTCAACAATCATTATGGCAACAATTAGCCAATCAAGTTCCAGAAAAAGTATTTTGGAACACCAAGCAATCCATTAAATCACAAATGCTTAAAGTGATTCGTGCGGCTTTATTATCCCAATATTGTCATCAGCAATTAAGCCAATCTCATTTACAGCGCAAGTTAAAATATATTGATCCCGATAATCCTAATATCTTAACTATTGGTTTTGCGCGTCGTTTTGCCACTTATAAACGAGCTGCTTTATTGTTTAATGATCTGAGCTGGTTGCGAGAATTGTTGAGTGATGAAGAACGTCCTGTGGTGTTTATTTTTATGGGTAAAGCACATCCGGCGGATCAACCCGGCCAAGCCTTATTAAAAAGCATTCATCAATTATCTGACGAACCTGAATTTGTCGGCAAAGTTTTATTATTACAAGGCTATGATTTAGCGGTGGCACGACGCTTATTATATGGGGTAGATGTGTGGTTAAATAATCCTGTTTATCCAATGGAAGCCAGCGGCACATCAGGCATGAAAGCAGCCATTAATGGTACGCTTAATTTAAGCGTATTAGATGGTTGGTGGGCTGAAGGATACGATGGACAAAATGGTTGGGGAATCAAGCCCTCACCGTTTTCACAAGAACCCAGTCGTCGAGATCAAGATGATGCCCGCAGCTTATATGAAATTTTACAAGATGATGTGATTCCACTTTATTATCAACGCAATCAATATGGTTATTCACCGCAATGGATTCGTAGAGCAATTGCCTCAATGACCACGATATTGCCGCGTTTTAATAGCGTGCGTTTTTTAAATGATTATGTGGAGAAATTTTATCAACCTGCCAGTGAGAAAGGACGCGCTTTTTTTGCGAATAGTTTGCAAGCCGCTGACGAATTAGCCCAATGGAAACGCCAAGTCAGAGAAGCCTGGCCGGGAGTGCAAGTGAAGTTGTTAAATTTACCTAAAAATCCCCTTCATTATGGCGATTTATTAGAATTAGAAGTGACAGCGCAATTAAATGGATTATCGGCGGATATGATTTATGTGGAATTGCTGCTGACGCAAACGGTACACCATCCCGAAATCATGTTGTCTGATTCGCCCACGCCTGCGCAGACGCAAACCTATCGTTTTCTCCCAATGACAACCCAACCCAATGATAAACAAGTGATTTATCGTTTGAGTATTAAGCCTGCGTGGTGTGGCAATTTGACAGGACGGGTGCGATTTTTCCCGCATCATGCCTTATTGAGTCATCGGCATGAAATGGGCATGATGCGCTGGGTGGGCGATTTTTAGCCTTTCGGTTACAATAGCCCATTTGCCAAACATAAAGGAATTGATGTGATGTATAAAATTGTTTTACTGAGACACGGCGAAAGCGTCTGGAATAAGGAAAATCGCTTCACAGGTTGGACGGATGTGGATTTGTCAGAAAAAGGTCTGGCCGAAGCCAAAGCCGCCGGCGAATTGTTGAAACAACAAGGATTTACTTTTGATGTCGCTTACACCTCAGTGCTAAAGCGTGCAATACGCACCTTGTGGTTGACGCTGGACGAAATGGATTTGATGTGGATACCGGTTTATCGTCATTGGCGACTCAATGAACGCCATTATGGTGCATTACAAGGGCTGAATAAAGCCGAAACCGCCGCACAACATGGTGAAGATCAAGTAAAAATCTGGCGACGCAGTTACGATATTCCGCCGCCGGCCTTGGCAGCCGATGATCCGCGTCATCCCGCACAAGATCGCCGCTACCACAATTTAAGCACGGATGAATTACCATTAACCGAGTGTTTAAAAGACACCGTGGCGCGTTTTTTGCCTTATTGGCACGAGACCATTGTGCCTGCGATCAAGCGCGGTGAGCGGGTATTGGTGGTGGCGCATGGAAATAGTTTACGCGCACTAATCAAATACTTAGATGATGTGTCAGAAACGGAAATTGTCGGCTTGAATATTCCTACTGCCATGCCTTTGGTGTACGAATTAGATGCGGATTGCCGACCGATTCGCCATTATTACTTGGGTGATGAAGCGGCGGTGGCCGCCGCGATGCAAGCGGTAGCCAATCAAGGAAAAGCGCGTTAAGAGCTTGTTTTTTTTCTGATTTACCAAAAAGATGTGATTCATAGAATCCTTATTTTGTCAGAATCAGAATTTACAGACACAAGAATTTTCAAAATTGACTCTTGCAAGTCGTTTATTTTCAATCGGTTTTTTATTCTTTAATTCTGAAAATCCTAAAATTCTGTAAATTCTGATTCTGACAGAAAAATTTTATGAATGACTTATTTTTTGTATTGTTTTAATAGAAATCTTCAGAATGTCCGTTTTGTAAAATTTATCCCATTAACGGAGAAAAATATGGTTTTTAAATACGCATTCGGTACAGTATTAGGGGTGTTGCTGGCTTTTTCTTCGGTATCCGCGACGGAGTCTGATTCTGATTCGGTTGAAGAGGAAGAGCCGAAAAAACACTACCAATGGAACGATTTTAGCCTTTCTTATCCCGATTCAGGTTGGACTTTGGTGGAGCAGGGCGGCGATGAACACAACATGAACATCAAACTGCATTCGGATCGACAACAACCATTGAGTTTAGTGCTGACACTTAAAACCGATATGCCTGCTAGAGATGAAGAGTATGACGAAAATCCCACCATGACCAGTGTGGCTTTTGGCTTACCTATTGCGTTGAAACTGGCACAGAAGCAAGAAGAACGCATCACTGTCAGTTTTGCCCCCATGAATTTCGTTGATTATTGGGATTTGACGGCGCGCTTCCAAATTATGGACTCCGACCAACGCCATTTTCACTTGGTGGAAGCGTTTCATTATTTTCCAGAAACGGGAGAAAACTACGCCATATTGGGTGCAGTCTTAACTCGCGGAGAAGTCGGAGAAGTGGTTAAAGAAGCGGATTACTACAATCATATCTACCAAGTTTATGATATTATTCAAAGCATTACAGTAACGCCGTAATTTTTATTTTTCCACCGTCCCGATTGGTTTCACGTGGGGATGGTGGAAATACCGATTCGTTCAATTCCGTTAAAACGTGCCTAAACTTGCTGCCCGCTTATTTTTTTGATGCTGTTGGTGACGTTCATGCAGCCACGCCGGTAAACTTAAACTGGCGACAACCAACAGCGTCAAAGCCACCTGCCACTCATACGCCAAATCCAAACGCCCCCTAGACCACGCCGCAACGCCCATTCCCAACGGAGTCATGGCAAAGACAATAATAACGTGCCACGCAAACACCGACAACGAATGTTGACCTAACCACGCCAACCACGATTGGGTTAAACACCGCGGGCAACGCGACCCTAAACGGGCAATTAAATAAACCAATACCAAAAAGTTTAATAAGCGAATCGGCGTAATAAATTTAGTTTGACTTAAACTACGCAAATTAAGCGACAATACCCAATCGCGCCAATCAATAATAATCGGCAATAACCAAATTTCAACATCAGCCCGTTGCAACCATTTGCCACTGGCATGAACAAAACCTAAAAACAAGAAAATCAACACGCATAATAACCATAACCAAAAACGCGGCGGTAATGCCGATTGTTCGGGATAAATCACGCGCCAAGCCCCGGCCACCATTCCCATGACAAATAATAATTGCCACGCTAAAAATTCAAAGCCCCACGTTTTTAATAACAATAAATCATTCGATAACCACCCCACCACCTGTTCACTGCGCAAACCCATCTGCACCGCAATCCAAAGCCCTACACTGACAGACATCACCCATAACCATCGCTTTTTCACCAAGGCTTCAATAACCAATGGCATGGCCAGCAAAAATAAAGCATACATCGGCAAAATGTCTAAGTAAGAAGAATGAAATAATAAAGTCGCATATAAAAAAAACGTTAATTCAGGTGGCTGTTCAACGAAAACTCCCCAAAAAGGTTCTAACAAATCTTTCTCTCTCAACCAATCTTGAATCAACAAAACACAGACTAATAATAAAGCCACTAATAAAATATGTACTAAATAAATATCTCTGGCTCTAATAAACGCTTTTGACCACAAAAAACCACGACCCAATTGCGCATAATAACTGTAAACCAAGCCAGCCACCAACCCCGATAAAAATACAAATCCCTCGGCCGCACTGTAAAAACCAAACGGTTGATAAGTATAAAGCGATAACGGACTTCCTAAATGATTAATTGTAATCATTACCAACATCAAACCCCGTAGCGTATCCAAACGCGGATCGCGTACCAATTTATTGATCATTCCATTCCATCCCAAAGAAAAATATGAAGTAAAACGAGAGACTATTTTTATTATTATTGCGCGGTTATTCTATCGTGACACGATGATTTTTTAACCTCCATTCAGCGTTAAACGAAAGCCTGTGACTAAAAATCACTCTTTTTTACTAAAAATCAGAAAAAATGAAGCGATTGGTGATTGAATTAAAGCAAAACATAAGATAGTCTTAGCAAAGCGTCATTAAAATAAAAAGGTAATGTCTCATGAAATTTATCCATGCCGCTGATATTCACTTAGACAGCCCATTGTGTGGATTAGCGCGTTATGAAGGCGCGCCGTTGGAACAAATGCAGACGGCGACCCGGCGGGCTTTTCTCAACTTGATTGATTTGGCTTGCCAAGAAGCCGTTGATTTTGTCCTTTTGGCTGGAGATTTATATGATGGTGATTGGAAAGATTATAATACGGGGCTATTTTTTCACCAACAAATGACCCGATTGCGCGCCGCTCACATTCCTGTTTTTATTGTCTATGGCAATCACGATGCAGGAAATGTCATGACCCGTCAATTACAATTACCCGATAATGTCCGTGAATTCAGTCAACAACACCCTGAAACTTTCCGTTTGGATAACCTTAAAGTTGCCCTGCATGGACAAAGTTTTCCTACCCGTGCGGTGAGTGAAGATTTAAGCGCGAATTATCCCAAACCCATTACCGGTTATTACAACATCGGCCTACTTCACACTTCACTAGAAGGGCGAGAAGGCCACGCTTCCTACGCGCCATGCAGCGTCAAAGGGCTGCTCAGTCATGGTTACGACTACTGGGCATTAGGACATGTGCATCATCGAGAAATCGTTCACCAATCCCCTTACATCGTTTTTCCGGGCAACGTGCAAGGTCGTCACGTGCGCGAAGCGGGCGCAAAAGGCTGCACATTGGTCACGGTACGCGATCACGTCACCGAATTGAAACATTGTCCCCTAGATGTTTTACGTTGGGACGTGTGTGAACTCGATATTACTCCGTTTAGCCAAGCCGAAGATTTAATACAAGACACCCGCGACCGCATGGCACAGCTATTACAACAAGCCCATGATCGCCCTTTGGCCGTGCGTTTAATTCTCACCGGAAGCAGCGACGTACACACTCAATTACACCGTCAACCCGAACGCTGGTTAAACGAACTCCGCGCCGCCGCCACCGACGGCGGTTTAGGCCATTTGTGGATAGAAAAAATCCTATTGCAAAGCACACCACCGACCCCTTTAGAAGACTTTAATAGTGGCCCTTTGGGCGAATTAATGTCTACTTTACGTCGCTTACCGGTGGATCAAAACGAATTGGATTTACTGCGCGCCGAATTAAAACCACTCAAACAAGCCCTACCTGTCGAATTACGCAGCGACAGCATTGATCCAGACAATCCAGAAACCATTCGCCACTTATTGGGCGGGGTTGAAGAATTTTTAATGGCACGATTACTGGCACAAAGTACTTAAAGCGCATGAAACTATTAACCTTAGAATTAACCGCATTTGGACTTTTTACCAATGCCACCCTAGATTTTACCGCGCCGGAACAAGGGTTGCACTTAATTTACGGTGCAAATGAAGCGGGTAAAAGTACCACAAGACGCGCCATTAATCACTTTTTATTTGGCATTCCAGAGCGCACCAACGACGCATTTTTGCATAACAATGATCAATTGCGTATTGGTGCGCGTTTAAGCAAAGAAAATGGCCAGATTATTGAAGCATTTCGTCGTAAAGGGCGCAAAAATACCCTGATCAATACCCGTCACAATACGCCTTTAGATGAAACAGAATTTCATAGTTTTCTCAATGCCATCACTGAGAGCCGTTTTAGCACCTTATTCTGTTTTGATCATGAACAATTGAGACAAGGGGGCGATGCTTTATTAAATTCTGGTGGAGAGGTTGGCGAAAGTTTATTTAGTGCAGGCACAGGCAATGCACAATTGCACAAATTACTGTTAGAATTAGACAAAGAAGCCACTGATTTATTTAATCCCAGAGCGCGATCCGATAAACCTAAATTAAATCAAAGCATTCGCATTTACAAAGAAGCCAGTAAACGAATTAAAGACTGTTCTTTATCAGCCAGCCGTTGGGTAGAGCAAGCGCGGGCATTAGACGCAGCACGTGAGCAACATCAGCATGTCACGCAGCAATTGCGTCAATTGCAAAAAGAACAGCAACATCTCACGCGCATTCAACGCACATTACCGTTATTAAAACGGCAAAAAATTTTAAAAGATACCCTGACGCAATTGGCACATGTGATTCTTATTCCTGCCGACAGCCAAGCACGTCGTTTGCAAATTCTTGCCAATCTTAATACCGCTCAAGCTCAAGAACAACAAGCCCATTGCAATATTCAAGAATTGCAACAAACTTTAGCGCAACTTTCTATTCCCCAATTATTATTGGCCGAAAAAAATACCCTGCATAATTTGGTAGAACGCTCAGGCAGTCATCAAAAAGCCGCACGCGATTTACCCGGTGTGCGTACTGAAATGCGCACGGTGCAAAATGATGCGGAAGTGCAATTGCGTTTAATTTATCCGCAATTTAATCTCACCGAAGTTTCCCAATTGCAATTAACCCAATTGCAACGCAATCAATTAGAACGTTTGGCTAATGAACAACCTGTGTTATTAGAAAAACAGGTGAATTTGCAAGAACGTCTTAATAAAATTAATCAACAGTTAAAACAACAACAACAAATTTTAGCCCAATTACCCACTATTCCGCCATTAGAGGCATTAAAAGCCGCTTTAACTCATGCCTTAAAACAAGGTGATTTAGAACAGCAAATGAATAAGGCAGAAAAAACGGTTAAATTATTAAAACAAGAAACCGATATTGCCTTAAAACAACTGGGATTGTGGACAGGAACATTAGACGAATTGGATCAATTGGCTTTGCCTGCGGCCGAGCGAATTGAACAATTTGATCAGCGGTTTAAAGAATTAGAAACCGATCAACGGCGCATTAAAGAACGCTTATTAGAAGCCCGCCGCCGCGCTGCCGAAGCCGAGCAGAAATTGGAAGCCCTGAATTATGCCGGTGCTGTCCCCACAGAGGACGATTTACACCACGCCCGCACCTTGCGTAATCAACAATGGCAAGGTATTAAACAAGGGGCTAATACGCCAGAATTACAACAACAATTTGAAGCGGCTCTGTTGCAAGCCGATGAAATTGCTGATCGTTTACGACGCGAAGCCCATCGCGTAGCCGAATATGCCAATCTTTTAGCCGAACGACACAGCACGCAACAAGAACATGAACAACACATTAAAAAATGGTACGCCGCCAATGACTTAGCGCATCAAGCACAACGCGATTGGTTGATGTGTTGGGAGGCGACGGGCATTCTCCCCGGTAGCCCCGCAGAAATGCGGGCGTGGTTGACTCGTTGTTTGCATTTACGCCAACTCAGCACGCAATTAAGAGAACAACAGCATATTTTTACAATTCAACAGCAGTTAATGCAGAAAACCTGCGGAGAATTGACCCACGTTTTAGGCCATTTACCCCATCGTGTGATTCCGCTAACGCGCTTGAGTGATTTGGTAGAACAAGCCCGTTCTAGCGTCGATTATTACGCCACTTTGCAGCGACAACATGATGATACGCATCGTCAAATCAATACCTTACACAATGAACAGCAAAATTTAGAAACCGCGTGTCAACAGATCGGCGAAGCCTTAAACGATTGGCAGCGGCAATGGACGCAAGCCTTGATTCCTTTACATTTAGCGTCAAATACGGATGTGGCAGGCGTACGCAGTGTTTTAAACATTTTAGATCAAGTGATGCACAAAATTGAACGCATTCACGGCTTGCGGCGACGCATTGAGCGCATGGAAGAAGATGCTAACGTGTTTCGTGCCGATGTGGTGCGTTTAACGACACAATTAGCCCCTGAATTGTTGGATTTACCCGTAGAAAATATTGTGGTGCATTTATCGGAGCGTTTAAGTGCCGCCGAAAGAGATGCCACCCGTCAAGAGCAATTACAACAGCGTTTAGAAAAAGAACAACGCACCTTTACCCAAGCCCAAACCCAATTACAACAAGCCCAAGCGCAATTACAAGTATTATTTCAACAAGCCTGTTGTGATAATGTGAATGATCTGGAATTAGCCGAACAGAAATCTGCTCATAAATATCAGGTGCAAAAAGAATTATTAGAACTGGAACAACAGTTATTAGAACAAGGGGAAGGTTTATCTTTATTAGAATTAGCCGAAGCGGCAAATGAAATTGATCCCGATCAATTACCCGATCAAATTCAGCAAAACCAAAATACTTTACAACAGCTAGAGCAAACCCGCTCAGAATTAGATCAGAAAATTGGCGAATTAAAAACCTTATTAGGACAAATGGACGGCAATGCCGAAGCCGCAAAAGCGGCCGATGAAGCACAATTCGCATTAGCCGAAATGCAGACATTAAGCGAGCGATATATGCAAATTCATTTGGCTGCAACTGTATTGCGCAAATCAATGGATCGCTACCGTGAACAGCATCAAGAACCGTTGTTGCAGCGCACCAGTGCGTTGTTTTCGCGCTTAACTTTGGGACGCTATCAGGGGGTATGTTCTGGATTTGTGGGCAATAATCCCCAAGCGGTGTTACTCGGAATGCGGGATCGCGCTGAAATCGCCACGCACGCCATGAGCGAAGGCACACGCGATCAGTTGTATTTGGCTTTGCGTTTGGCGAGTGTGTCGCATTATTTGGCTGAACATGAGCCGTTGCCTTTGGTGTTAGACGATATTTTGATCAATTTCGACGATGATCGCGCCGCAGTGACGCTACAAATCTTGGCCGAATTCGCCCAACAAACCCAAGTGCTGTTTTTCACCCATCATCAACACTTGATTTCCCTCGCGCAATCGGTGGTTAAACAAAATGTGTTAAAAGTGCATTATTTAGGGGGATAAAAAGAATCATAAAAAATCACAAATGATCATAAAAAAGGGATAACCCTTTCGTATCTGCGAGGGTTATCCCTTTTGATTGAGGCAATCTAGGGCATTAGAAAATTAACGTAAGCCTGAAGTGTAAGCAGCGACTGCTTTCATTTCTTCGGCAGATAATTTGGCCGCAATTTGCTTCATCATCAACTTGAGTAGCTCTTGTGAATCGCCTGCACGCGCCCCGGATTTATAGTCTTGTAATTGTTTTTCTAAATAAGCGGCACTTTGTCCACCAATACGTGGATATAACGCAGCTCCATTGCCGTTGCCATTCGGGCCATGGCAGCCAATACAGGCGGGTACGCCTTTGTCTTTCACACCCGCACGATAAATGTCTCGTCCTTGTTCGGCCAATTCGTCAGCGGCTGGCGTTAAAGCCATTTTTTGGCTGGCGTAAAACGCCGCCAAATCCAGCATGTCTTGTTCAGACAACGCAGCAGCCATCGGGGACATCAGGGCGTTGTGACGCGCTCCGGATTTAAAGTCTTTCAGTTGCGATGCAATGTATTGCGGATGTTGTCCGGCAATGCGTGGGTATTCGGCAATTGCGCCATTGCCGTCTGTACCATGACAGGCCATACAGACCATCGTTTTTCCTTTGCCCGCTTCGGCATCACCCACAGGACGAGTCGCAGGTTCACTGGCCAATACGGTTTGGCTGGCTAATAAGATACACAGTGCTGTTAATTTTTTCATTCAATTTATCCGTCACATAAGAGTGAATCATCTCATTGGGCTTAACACATCGCCCGCGCTAATGCCCAAATTAGGTTTTTTGTTGACTCTACCATTCTAAAGTCATCACGGCACGCACAAAGGGTAAATCCGCCCGCGCCTCGCTTATCATATCATGGGTTACATTAGAAACCACTGATTATTGCGGGATAAATTTGCCATTAGTTCAAAGGGCGGTATTGCGGGGCAGTTTGTCCTGCGGGTGGCATGGAGGGCATAGAGGGCGGTGGCGGAGGGGCTTGACGGAATTGTTGTTGCATTTGCTGCATTTGTTCCATGCGTTTTTGCATCATTTGCTGTTCGGTCAGCACGGGATAATCACTGGGAATGGCAAAGAGTTGTTCATCAATGCTCACGTCTGTCTGAATGGCATCCATTTGATGTACAATGCGCCCTTGATTATCGATGCTTTTTAGAACAATTCCTTTGGTCATTAAGGCTCCTTCTTGTTCACTTTGCGCGAATAAACAAGGACTAAACGCAAATGCCATTTTCATCATTGCCCGTCGAGAATGGGTTAATTCGCTCATGGCGGTGAGAAAATTTTGCAGGTGCGCGATGTCACTGGCTTGGGCAGATACGTAGTTATCTGAACACACTTGGTCGTTAGCGGTGATTTGGTAGTGGCGCGTGGGGTAGCCCAGTAGGGGTTGCCCTTCTCCTTTTTCTACGAGGGCGGTTTTTACTGGTGGTGCGTCGGGAACATTGGGCATATTGGGCGAGAGCGCGGACAGGTCGCTGCCGGCTTTGATCGGAACTTCCATGACTTGTTTTTCTAACCCATCAACGGCGAACATTTTTTGTGCTTCTAAGTCCAAAATCATGTAGCGTTCGGGTCGGTCGCTGTCCATGCGGGCTTTGGTTTCGGTGATGGTGATTTTTTGTATTTTGCCGCTTTGGTCGTGATGTTGAATGACGGTCGCTGTACCCGCCCACAGGTTCGCACTGAGTAAAGTAGAATATAGCAGTCCTGTAAATCCAGCTAAGTGTTTATTAAATCTCATGTTGCTCCTCCAGAAATGTGATTTTTTGATGGTGAGAATGATAGGTTACTTTTATCCTGTTGACTTGCCTATTGTACCATCGTTTTGATTTTAGGTTATTAATTATGGAATTTAGTGCTGTTTTCTTTCAAGACACAGGGTTGGCCGTTGTGGTGGCTTTGTTGTGGTTTGGGGTGCCGGGTTTTTTGGTGTTGGGTGTGTTGGGGTTAAGTTCGCGTGGGTGGGGAGATTTGTTGATTGCGCCGGCGGTGGGTTTGTGTGTGTTTGGTGCGGTGAGTTTGCCGGTGACTACTGTTGTGGGTTTGAACGTGTGGACTTTAGGGTTATTGTGGCTTGGGTTTGTGGGCGGGGGGTATTTTTGGCAGAAAAAAATAGCAGCAAAAACAACCATATCCACCGCGCCATTATTGCTGTTTTATTCGGATCAAAAGCCGTCATGGTTTGTTGTTTTGGCCTTGTTGGCACTCAGCGCGTTGTGGGCTACGGCGTTGACTCGTAATATTTATCCGTTTGTTTTTCAAGAGGGTTTATTTGTTAATACGCATATTTTTGACCATGCCAAAGTGGCAATGTTGGATGGAATTGCCCGTGAAGGGGTCTTGCCGCTTAATCCTTATTATGCGCCAGAAGGAGAGCGGATTGTTTTAATTTATTATTTTCTCTGGCATTTTATGGGCGCGCACATTAAGTTATTGACGGGTGCTGCGGGCTGGCCGGTGGATGTGGCTATGACGGGTATCACGGCATTTGTCACGTTAAATTTTTTGGTGGCGTTGGCGTTTTTGGTGGCGCGGCGTAAGGTGTTGGCGAGTTTTCTGGTGATTGGTTTTGCGCTGTTGGGACCGCCGGCGGATTTGCTAATGAGTCTCACCAGTTCTGGTTTGCATTCATTGATCGATTATCCGCGTTATCCAAATTCGGATGCGACAATACATCCATTGGAAGTCTTGTGGATTCAAGCAGCTTGGGTGCCACAACATGTGTTGTCGGCATTGGCGATTGTGGTGATGTTGTTTTTGGTGAGTCGGGTCTTGTTGTTGCGTCATTTGTCGTGGGAATATGCGGTGATAATTGGTTGGGTGGCTGCGACGGCATTTGGTAGTTCGACGTGGGTGGGTGGGATTGCGTTGACTTTGGCGTTACCGGGTTTATTGTTGGCGATGGTGGCTTTGCGTTTGGGTTTAGGCACGTATTGGGCAAGCACGCAAACGGCAGTGATTGCGGTGGTGGTGTGTGTGTTGACGGCGATACCGTTATTTGTGGCGAAATCATCCGGGCCATCATTGGCTGAAACACAATTGCCTTTTGGTTGGGGAGTGCATTTGGCCACCAATTTATTTGCTTATGACAGCATTTGGGGAAAAATAATGCACGTGCCATTGTTCTGGGTGCAGTTTTTACCTTTAAATTTGGGCATTTTTTATGCGGTGGGTTTGTTGACGTTGTTGTTACGTCAGGCCGCAACACCTGAAATTCGCAATTTTCGCTATTTGAGTTTAGGGGCAGCGGTGACTTTTCTGCTCATTGTGCAGTTTGTGCAAAGTGAGTTTTGGAATAATACATTTGGGTGGCGCACGGTACTGGTGCCGGTGATGTTGTTGTTGGTTTGGGCTGGGGTGGGGTTGTCGGATTTATTGGATTCGCAATTGGCGCGGGTTGGGGGATGGCGGGGTTTGTCTTTGGTGATTCGCGGCCAGTGTTTATTGGTGGCTGTGACCATGTTGGGGGTGATGTTGGGGGCTTTGGCAACGTTGCATGTGTATCGTTTGCCTGATCCCGCACGTTCGACCCTCAGTGAACGAGAATGGCAGGAACGCCGCAGTTTTCTGTTACACGCGAAGGTGTGGGAAAAAGTACGGGAATGGGTCGGCCCTAATGAGTTGGTTCAAGTCAATCCTGATGGTTATCATACTTTAACGCCGTGGCCGGCGACTTTGCCTTATGCTTTGTTTGCGGATCGTGCCGTTGCTTATGCGAATGTTGAATACAGTACGGTGTTCGCCTATCGCTACGATGCCGCGCAAAATCGGCAAACTTATGCCTTGATGCAAGAAATTTTTTCAGCACAAACCAGTCGAGAAGCTTTAATGCGTTTGCGCGATGTGTTTAAGGTAAAGGCGATTTTGGTCGATTGGCTCGATCCCGCGTGGCATGGCTCGGCGATTGCGGAATCGGGAATTTATCGAGAAGTGTATGCCGATGATCATTTTCGGATTTTTGTGGCGTTGTGACGAGGAATGCAAATGGTTGTCACCATTGTGGTGTTAAATTGGTGTCATTGGACGGAAACGGTGGCGTGTTTAAACTCGTTGCGTCAGTTGGTGTGTGTTTATCCGGTGAAGTGGGTGATTTGTGATAATGCGTCATCGGATGATTCTTTTTTACAATTGACGCAGTGGATAAACGCGCATTTTTCGCCATCTGACCGGGCGATTTATGCTGAGGTTTTAAGTGAGAATGAATTAGACCATGGCGATCATTTTCCTGCGGTGACGTTGTTGCCAACGGGGGGAAATTGGGGATTTGCGGGGGGGAATAATGTGGGTTTGCGTTATGCGTTGGCGCGAATGGAGGCGGGTTATGTGTGGGTGTTGAATAATGACACCGCGGTTTTTCCTGACAGTTTGCAAGCTTTGTTAGATTGTGCAGAAACGCAGCCAGAAGTGGGGTTGTGGGGCAGTACGTTGGTGGAATGGGATGCGCCACAACAGGTGCAGTGTGCGGGGGGTTGTCGTTATTATCCGTGGTTGACCATCACGCGACCGGTGTGGCAGGGTATGTCGCTGGCCGCGGCGCAACAATCGGTAGTCATACCGCGTTTGGATTATGTGGCGGGGGCGGCGTTGTTTTTTCCCGTCAAGGTGTTGCGTGAGGTGGGTTTGTTAAATGACGAATATTTTTTATTTTATGAAGAATTAGATTATTGTCAGCGTTTAAAATCATCAGGTTACACCATTGCGTGGTGTCGAGACAGTGTAGTGCGACATCGTGGCAGTGCCAGTGTGGGGCATTCAGCCAACGGAAATCGGGAGCAGTTGAAACAGGCAAATTATTATGAAAATTTAAGTACGTTAAAATATAGTTTTAATTTTCATCGTTCGAGATTTACGGTTATTTTTATTTTGCGTTGGGTATTGAAAGCGGCCGCATTAATCGTGACTCAACGGTGGTTTTTGTTGCCGCCTTTATGGGTTGCTTATCGGGATTTTTTAGCTCGTCGAGATTGGCGACAAGAAAAGAAGTGATTTTTTTTAATCCAGCCTGCTGATTGTTCAGCCGTCCTCTTTGATTTCTATCCAGTAAAACTATGAATACAATTCAACCCACACCCCACACACCTAAGAATTTGAATGAAGAAGAAATCAAGTCATTGGTTTCTCGCAATTTTATTATTTCGATGTTAGCGCGCATATTTCGTTTGGCGACGCGCTTATTTATCCCGCCAATCGTGTTATTGTTTGTTTCTACGGAGGAGTATGGTTTATGGTCGTTGTGTTTTGTGATTATTGGTTATTTGGGATTGGGTGCGTTTGGGATTTCTAATGTGTATGTGCGTTATGTGGCGGAATATCATGCGCGACATGAAGTAGATAAGATTAATCAATTGGTGTCTACGGGCATTATTGTGGTATTGACCATTAGTTTAATTTTATTAGCGGTGTTTTATGTGTTTTTGCCGAAATTAATTGTCGATATTTTTAAAATTGCGCCGCACTATCATGAAATGGCCTTTTATTTGTTTTATGGTACGGCTTGTATTTTTATGATAGAAATCAGTTTGGGCGGTTTTTTGTATATGCTCAACGGGATGCAGCGCATTACTGAAACCACCTTAGTGTCTTTGGTGTGTATTAGTATTGAAACGGTGCTGATTGTGGTGTTTTTGTTGATGGGGATGGGGTTGTATGCGTTGATGGCGGCGTTGATTATTCGTTATTTTTTGATGGTGGGTTCTTATATTTATTTGTCTTATCGTTTGATTCCGGGCTTATCGATTGGGTTGCGGCATTTTCGGCGGTCGTGTTTGCGGTTATTTTATCGTTTTGGGGCGGTGGTGCAGTTTACGGGCATGTTGAGTATGACTATGAATTCGATGGATAAGTTAGTCTGTGGTACAACATTAGGCACGCAAGCGGCGGGTTTGGTGGATTTGGGATCGCGTTTTCCGGTGACTGCGGCGCAGATTCCGGGGGCTATGAATACTGTGATGATGCCTGCCATTTCCTACATGCACAGTCAGCAGCGTAAACATGAGATTTATCAATTGTATATCAGTGGAACTCGTAATATGAATTTAATTATGGGTTTTATTTTGGGTTTTTTGTCCACGTTTTCTGGGGTGATTGTGGCGGGTTGGTTGGGGACGCGAGAGGAGTTTGCGGTGGTGGCGACGATTATGACGATTGTGGCGTTTCCCCAGCATTTGCATATTTTGACGGGACAGGGGTCGGCGTTTTTTCAAGGAATTGAAAAGCCTGCGCGTACGTTGACTTATTCTTTGGGTCGTTTAAGTTTGGTGACTGTTTTTTTATTGTTATTGTTTCATTTTGAAAAGCATCCGACGGTTGTGCATGTGGTGGCGACGGTGGCGTTGGCGACGGTATTTGGTGCGTTAAATTATTTTAATTATATTAATCGCTTTTTGGCGGTGCCGAATATGGAATTTATTCGTCGGGTGTTGGTGCCGGGATTTGTGCCGTATTTGATTGGTTATTTATTGACGCTGTTATTGTCGCATTGGATTGAGATTGCGCTGCAAAATCGTTGGTATGCGATAGGTGTAGTTTTGGTGAGTGGAGTGATTTACAGTGTGGTGTCGGGGTCGGTGTTGTATTTTTTGGTGCTGGATGTGAAGGAACGCGGACAGGTGCGCCGTAAAACGTTAAAGGTGATTGTGCGTTTAACCTCGATTGGGCGTAAGTTGACTCGGCGTTGAGACCCCGCCAGCCCCCGTCCCGCCACAAAACGCACCGTAAAACACGTTGCTGTGGCGGTTAGGAAAAAGTGAACAGTGGCGAATATAAAGCCATATCTTGTGAGATCACAATGGCGTACTAGCGGGTTGCGCCGTCTAAGTTAGCACCGCTGGCTCCGTCGAGTTTCGCATCTTTCAATACAGCCCCCTTGAAGTCAGCTCCGCTGAGTTGTGCGCCGCTGAGGTCGGCACCGCGCAAATTCGCACCGCGCAAATTCGCACCACTCAGATTGGCTCCGGACATCCGCGCCCCACGTAAGTTGGCTCGGCGCAATTCGGCATGGGATAAATTTGCCCCGCGTAAGTCCGCTCCGCGTAAATTGGCCCCACGCAATTTGGCACGGCTAAGGTTTGCCCCCCGTAACGCCGCACGCGCCAAACGGGCATTGACCAAATTGGCGTTGCTTAAATTACAGCGTTCGCACTTATTGGTTTTTTTTAGGGTTTCTACGTTGTTTTTGCCTTTTCCCTGCGCGTCAACATCAGGTGGAAAAGCTAAACTTAGCGAGAATACCAAGCATAAAAGATAAACTAATGTTTTCATCTGCACAGTCTTTAGCGTACAAAGCGAAGCGATAATGTTCTGTGTTGGCTTAACGGGTGCGGGTGGTTTACGCGCAATGTTCCCGTATCTTTAAGGGTGGTCATTCCGTCGATGCGAATTTTATCGTATCGACCGACATTGTGCTGCAAATAATTTTTCTATATTTTAATTGATTATTCGGTTGCATTTTTAAAGTCTCTTTAGGACTTGAGAGATGTACTTGATGGTAAGTATAGGATAGCACTGTTATCAAGCAAAGTGTGATGACTTCACTGACTTTCGCTCATAAAAAACGGATAAATGCGATCATGAGGACATTATGGCACTAGATGGGATATTGTCGATAGTCTTTTGAGCGAGTATTTATGAAAGAATAACACATCTTTTTGAAGTTATTAGTATTATATTTAGCTTAATTTTCAGGTGAAATAAATTACGTGTGAAAATAAATGTAAGCGTTAAGCACTATTTTCTGCAATGATTTTGATAAATCAATTCATGCTGCGAATAATTTATGATGAGCTTATTTAGCGTTGAAAAAATAGAGCCAACGGGGTTGATGGAAAATTCAATTCTGCATCCCAACCCTTGCTGTGGGTGAGATGCCAACGTTTAGAAAAATTGTTAAGGGTCGTATAAACGGCCTTATTTTGCTACACTGAAATTTTTCAAGGTGTATTTTATTATGTCACAACGGAAAGAAAAGCTGTTTATTATTTGGTTGTTGATTATTGTGTTGTTGAATTTTTATGAATTTTATAATGATCTTTCTGATTATGATCATACTTTATTCCACATTACCATAGAATTGGTGGTTATTTTGTTTTCTGTTTTTGGAATTATTTTTTTAATGTGGGAAGTGTGGCAGCGGCAGCGAGAAATTGAACAATTAAGCCAACAACTGACGTTGACCCGCACGCATTTAGACGAAGTGCATCAGAAAGTAAAACAAGCCAGTCGTCAATATGCTGGCGTTATTCAAGAACAATTCACCAGTTGGGAATTGACCCAAAGTGAAAAAGAAGTGGCTATGTTATTACTTAAAGGGCTGAGTTTTGAGGAAATTGCTCAATTGCGCGCCACCAAAGAGAAAACCGTGCGACAACAAGCCACTTCCATTTATCGTAAATCGGGATTAAATGGCCGATATGCTTTTGCAGCCTGGTTTTTTGAGGATTTTTTAGGGTAGTCGTGTCATGGATGCTAAAGGGCGAATTTCGTCAACTGTTTAATAACGCACTAATCTCCCATTTTCTCTGCTGGTGATGTGGGAGATAATGAATTTTGATAAGCTTGGCGCAATACTGCTCGCAAACCCATACAACATTCACTCACCGAACCGCCATTTTTTAATGGACAAGAAGGACAATTTAACCCGCTTTTTTGACGAGTCACTATTTCATTACTGACCATGAATTTTAAACACCTAGAAAGTAAAGATTAATGTATATTTGTTTTTTTAATATCCAGTGTGCTTAATAAAATACCCATGCCATTAAGCAAATTAAAAATTTCAATCCATTCACTATATTGCAACTCGGCCAAAGAAGAATGCGCTCGAAATAATTCCGTTTCCGAATCTAAAACATCCAATAAACTGCGCTGTCCAATTCTAAACTGCTCTTGATAAGCGGCAACCACCTCCGAAGTGGCGCGTAAATGCGTTTCCAAAGGGGCAAAACGCTGTTGTGTGGTCATCAAATTATTCCACGCCAAGCGCACTTCCTGCTCAACTTCTCGTTCTTTTTGGCGCAGATTTTCGCGGCTGGCGGCTAACAATTGCGCGGCTTCTACCCGTTTGGCTCTGTCGGCTCCGCCTTGGTAAAGGGCATAATTTAAACGTAACATGGCATATAAATCATCATTATTGCCTTCTACCCCGTCTAAATTTTTATTCTTAGAACCACCCAATTCTACACTTAATTGCGGCATTAAAATCGCGCCTGATTGATGATAACTGGCTTCTGCGGCGGCAATTTCTGCTTTTGCGGTTAATAAAACGGGATGTTGTTCTAAGGCTTGACTTAATGCAGCTTCTAAATGAGCGGGAATGGCTTGGCGTAACGTGGCCGCAATTGGATCGCTGGCGAGCGGAATTAAATTTTTTGCAGTTTCCCCTGTGATTTGCTGATAGTAAATAAAAGCATTATTTAAATGCCCTTCCGCATTAATTAACAAAGATTCGGCCAAAGCCAAGCGACTTTCACTGTGTTGTAAATCCGCTTTTCTCCCTGCGCCACTGGCAAATAATTCTTCGATTTTATGATAATTCTTTTGATGCACCACTAAATGATCTTTAGCCAGTTCTAATAACACTTGGCGACGAAAAATATTTAAATAAGCCTCAGCCGTTGCTTGAGCGATATTTTCGTGAGTATTTAACAAACGATACGCGGTAGAATCGCGTAACGCCGTGCGATTTGCAACGGCTGATTTAACCGCAAAACCATCAAACAGCATTTGCGAAACCCCTACCCCCAATTCGCGGCGCATCAATTCCAAATCACCGTCTTCCGTGCTGGACAAGCGCGTGCTGGGGTTATCGCTGTATTCATGACCATAAGCTGCCGTCACCTGCACTCGTGGCAAATAACCCGCACGAGCCTGTTTAATCGCCTCATCGGCGGCAAATCGCTGATGTTGACCTGCCATAATTTCGGGGTGCGTGGCTAAAGTGCGCTCGATCACCTCGACTAAGGTATCAGCCGCACTATTTTGCAGCCACAATGAAGCCAGTAATAAACCAAAAGAAAATTTTTTGAATCGCATTATTATGATTCCAAGTAAGGTATACCATTAACGCCAACCAATTCGCCCAATTCCAGGATATTTAATGGCTAAATCTAAAGGATCAATGCCCACAGTTAAGCTTAATAGATTCAGCTCAATGCCTTCTTCCACTGCTACCATAATTCCCAACAAGCCATAAAGCGACAATTGCTTTCCCGTTCCACTGGGAGCAGTTCCCCACCATTGTCCATGTTCTAAAAAATCTTTACCGATAGCCGTGGGAGGCAAATCCAATTTTAATTCAGGTAATTGCCGCGCCACAAATGCGGTAAATGTGTTGCTATTTGGGCCTGGCCACATTCGATATTCAAAGGGATAAGGATATTGCTCAATGGCATTTTCTAAACGATCAATAATTAAATCAACCTCTTGCCCCCCGCGAATTTCGGCCAATAATTCAGGTGGACTGCCATACCAATACGGGTCAGGAATAGTATCCGTAAGGTGTTGTAAAACTTTACCATCTCGCGTGGTATGTTGTAAAAAACCAACCACTTGCGACAAATGATAGAAGGCTTCTTGGCTGCGCTTGAAGGATATCCAAGTATGCACCGCAAACGCTCCGCGCCAACTCCAAGTGCGCGCCGCGTAAACTTGAATGATGGCTTCTGTATTTTCCTTAGGAGGCGGGGCAATACCTGCACTTTCTTGTGAAGCACTTTGCCATGAACTGGCTAAGTCTAAATCGCCAAACAATAACACGCCAATTGGGCCTGCCAATAACAACCACAATCCCAGTAAAAAATAAAAAAACCATTTCATTTTTTAACCCCTAAACCAATGCCACAATTAACCTAACTGGGATAAACCTCCCAAATAAGGTTGCAATACGGTAGGCACAGCCACCCGTCCTGATTCATCCTGATAATTCTCCAAAATCGCCACCAATGTCCGTCCCACAGCTAAACCAGAACCATTTAATGTATGTAATAACAATGGCTTGCGCGTTTCAGGATCACGATAACGTGCTTTCATTCGACGCGCTTGAAAGGCTTCAAAATTACTGCAAGAGGAAATTTCCCGATAGCGATCTTGCCCCGGTAACCACACTTCTAAGTCATAGGTTTTAGCCGAAGAAAAACCCAAATCGCCCGTACATAAACTCACCACACGATAAGGCAATTCTAAGGCTCTTAATACTGCTTCAGCATGTCCTGTTAACTGTTCTAATGCGCTGTAAGATTCGCTGGGCAATACCATTTGCACTAATTCTACTTTCTCAAATTGATGCTGCCGAATCATGCCACGAGTGTCTTTACCATAAGCTCCGGCCTCGCTGCGAAAACAAGGAGTATGGCAAACAAATTTTAAAGGCAACTGTTCGGCTTCAATAATGGTATCACGGACAATATTTGTTACAGGTACTTCAGCGGTGGGAATTAAATAATAATTTTGATGAGGAATATGAAAAAGATCATCGGCAAATTTCGGCAATTGTCCCGTTCCCAATAAACTCTCTGCATTCACCATATACGGCACATTGACTTCTGTATAGCCATGTTGTGTGCTGTGTAAGTCCAACATGAATTGAATTAATGCCCGATGCAAACGCGCCAATTGCCCTTTCATTAGCACAAAACGCGATCCTGTAATTTTAACCGCGGTTTCAAAATCCAATTGCTGATCCAATCCCGCACCCAAATCCACATGGTCTTTAGGCGTAAAATGAAACACCCGCGGCGTTCCCCAACGGCGAACTTCTAAATTATCGGCTTCTCCCTCGCCAATTGGCACGGAAACATGCGGTAAATTTGGCATTCCTAATAACAGACGATTTAAGGCTTCTTGAATATCATCTAATGATGTTTCAGCCTGTTTTAATTGCGTCCCTAATTCGGCCACTGATTGCATTAATTCGTCAACAGATTGACCGTTGCGTTTTGCCAGTCCAATTTCTTTAGAACGTTGATTGCGTTCTGCTTGTAAATCTTGCGTTTTTACCTGTATCGTTTTGCGTCGTTCTTCTAATTCAATAAGACGCATTTGATCCACTGTAAAATTACGAGTGGCTAAACGAGTAATCACTGTGTCTAAATCATTACGAATTAATTGCGAATCAAGCATGTTAATATTATTCCATAAAAAATCTAAAATTGTTTAGCTAAAATCATACCCAGCCAAGTCGCTAATAAACAGCAAAATACACTGACAATGATATTTAAAAAAGCGCGAGTCACTTCACCGATTTGTAACAAGGCAATAGTTTCTAAAGAAAACGTAGAAAAAGTGGTGAATGCGCCCAAAAATCCCATAAAAATCGCCGCCCGCCACTCCACAGCTAACGCCCGATCAGCCAGAAAAAATGCTAAAAAACCAATTAAAAAACTACCCAATAGATTAACCAGCAAAGTTCCCCAAGGAAAATCACGCCCCAACCACGCATAAACCCCCGTCGCTAACCAAAATCGCGCCAATGAACCTATCGCTCCACCTAAACCAATCGCTATTAATTGCAACATGGCGTTATCCGTGAATTTTGTTTAATTAACCTTCTTAATTAAGCCATTTAATCCCATTAAATTTTTTAACTGTCGCAATTGTTTTTCTGCTTCTTTACGTTCGCCCTGCGGCGTTAAACGCACGGTATACCAATCACCAATGCGATGTACTTCAGCATCTAAACCCTTGTCTTTTAACTGTTCTACCAAACGATCCGCACGACTTTCTTCACGAAAGCTGCTGGCCTGCACAATCCAATGTGTCCCCGTCAAAGACACGGAGGTAGAAGAAACTTGATTGTTATCAGTAACATACTGTTCATCTTCCATCGCTTGCCCGCGTCCTAACATCGGTTTTCCATCAATATCGAGAAACACAAAACCAGAGGGCAATGCTTTTGTATTTTGTTGTGCTGCGCCCGTCGTCAGCGCGGGTGAACCCGTCGCCGCCCCTTGTCCCGATAGAATCTCATCCGGCAAGGCCTCACGCAAAGCATAAGCCGCGTCAGAAGCAGAAGACACCCCCAACAACAATTTAAGTAAACTGTAAATTAACAGCATGATAAGGAACAAAACCACCCCGCCCACAACGCGCTGCTTGGGATCGTAAGTTTCAGGAGAAATACGGCGATTGAGTGTTGACATACGAGTTAAATGAGAAATCTGTGCGAAAAATTGGCTGTCCACTATAGCGATTTTGTGATCGAAGATAAACTGTTTGTGCGGGATTCTTTTCTGACAAAACACAAAAAAACATAACGCTTTGTTACAGTTGCCTATCAGTGTGAAGGTTAGCGTCCATTTTTGCAAGCCACCCGCACGCAGGAAATAAACCATCATGACCCGACAATTAGCCCGCAAAACCTATTCTTAATAATACATATTAATACGAAAAACGGCAAAATAATCAATTGCGTTACGACACTAAACGCAGTACAGTGGGATAAATTTATTCTGAATCCTGCTGATTATCCTATTTTAATAAAAATGATGATGTCTTTTCGCATTACTACTTACGCCTTGAATAAAAATGATGATGTTTTGTTCCGTTCTATGTTACAAATTGTCAATGCACAATTGACTGCCTTGTGGGATTTTACGGAAAAAAGGGAGTTGGCGCATTTGACCGTGGTTGACCTTGAGAATCCAATGGGTTGGGCGTTTTGGCAACAACAACATGCCCATATTCCTCTGATCGCTTACACCAAAGAAAATACTCAACAAGCCACTTGGTTTTTAGAAAAACCCATTCGCGTCAAACCGCTGATTCAATTACTTAATACTTTTTCAACAACCCATTGTTTACCCGTGTCATTGCCAGAATCCGCAGAGGTTGTGATTCCCCCGACTCCCCCTGTGGACCCTGCTTCTACTCGGCCAAAAACAACGGCAACCGCTGCGCCTTTGTTGACCGCAGGGCATTTTGATGGGCAGCACACTTTGATCGCTCGGCTTCATCAAGCCAAAACTCAAGCCCACGCCCAACGTTTTTATCTGCCAAACGCCGCCGAACTGCTCTATTCTCCAACCCAACGGTGTGCTTTGACCCAAGAATCTTTAAACAACTATTTACAACAAAAACAAACCCATCTGTACAATGCCCCTCTTGCGCTGATTCGGCAAGAACCCATCACAGAGGCGGCTTTTAATGAACGGCGATCCCGATTTTTTGCTTACGCGCCAGAGGCCATTGAATGGGTGACGGTGCTGTGTTCTTCTCAGGGGCGTTTGAATAAAAATCTGTCTCGAATGCAAACGCTGCGTTTAAAGCAATGGCCGAATTTTGCCATGTTGCCGCACCAAGCCCATCACATTCGCTTGGCGGCATTTATGAATCGTAACACTGCAACAGCAGAGATGATCGCAGAAAAAACGACCGTATCTATCGATCAAGTGATTGATTTTATTAATGCCTGTCATCAGTTACACCTAGTAGAAACCCCTAAAAAAACGCAGCTCTTGGCTAAAAAACCACTTTCTGAACAGCAACGTGACCTATTTCGTGGTATCTTGAAACGCTTGCTGCAATAAAAAAGGCTATCACTCATGAGCGAAATAAAAATTGTGTTCACAGGCAGCATGGGAGCCGGTAAAACCACGGCAATTGCTGCTATCAGTGAAATTCCCGTGATCAACACCGACGTGCGCGCCACCGACCCCACCACGTTGCAGCGTAAAGCCACCACCACTGTAGCGATGGATTATGGCGAATTAACTTTAGAAGATGGACAAAAATTACGCCTATATGGTACGCCCGGCCAATTGCGTTTTGAATACATGTGAAAAATTTTAACCCATGGCGCATTGGGATTAATTATTTTAATCGATAATTCAGGCTCTGATCCGATTGGAGAATTAATGCGTTATCTGGATAATTTTCGAGAAGTTATTCACGAAACCAGCGCGGTCATAGCAATTACCCATACAGACACCCATCCCGAACCCAACGTAGAAAATTATCATCACTATTTACACGAATGTGGCATAGAATTGCCTGTGTTTGCTGTCGATGCGCGTTGTGCTGACAGTGTGGTGATGTTGATCCAAGCCTTATTGGCGATGTTGGAATTTGGTTAAATTTATCGAATGGAATTTTATAATGCTTGCTCCTGAACTGATTAAACCTGTGGAAGATCGTTTGGCAAAATTATTAGATTTGTGTGATGTGGTGGACGCGGTGTTGGTCGCCACGCTGGATGGCCACTTGTGTGCCATGCGCCAACGACAAAAGAAATACCCCTTAGAACGTCTTGCCACTATGGGCAGTACATTAATGTCCTTAGGCGATACCATTACGGCTGAACTGGCCATGGGGACGTGCGACAATATCATCTCTGAAAATCGTCAAGGTATTGTGGCTTTCATGCACATCAATCAAGATTTAGTCTTGGTGTCCCTCACCTCAAGTAAAAATGCGTTGGGATTATTGCTGAGTCATTCCCGAAGCTGCGCCCAAGATGTGGCCAAGTTGGTTAAACCTCGTTAAAAGTACCGAGGGCAGTGATAGATTTTATCCATTAGTATTTGCTAATATACTGTCACCATGTTAATCTTTTAACCCGTTGGATTTGACCTTATACTTAATAACTGTAACCTATGTAAGGGGACAAGTGTCCCTGCGCGAATTTTTTTACCCGATTAGGAGTGATTTTTAAATGAAATCTTATTATATAGCCGCTATGGCACTGACTTTAACTGTTTCTGCTCATCCTTTGTTGGCACAAGAAGCCGCTCCTGTGGAAGCTGCTCCCGTTGCCGCCGAAGCTCCCGCTACCACCGAAGCTGCTCCCGCCGCTGCAGAAACGGCCGCTAATCCCGTGGTCAACCTGATGCAACAGCACCGTCAACAACGTCAACAATTGCATCAAGAATATATGCAGAAATTGCGCGAAACCAAAGACCCCGAAGCCCGCCGCCAAATGATGCAAGAACATCAACAACAAATGCAGCAACACATGGCTGAAATGCGCGAGGCAATGATGCAAGAGCGTATGGCCGCCATGAAGGCAATGCAGGAAAGAATGGGCGAAATGCCAGAAACAGGCGAAATGCCAGCCATGCCTTTTGGTCCCTACGGCGCAGCACCACAAATGCCGGGTGGTTTTGGGTATCATCCCGGTCAAATGGGTTACGGTCAAGGCTACGGCTATGCGCCCCAGTTCAATCACCCTATGCGTGAAGAAATGCGTGCCGAGCGTCGCCGCCAACACCAAGGACATCGCCAAATGATGGAAGAACGTTTGGATCGCATCGAAGGCATGTTACAACAATTGTTAGAGGCACAAAAACCAGCCGCTGCGCAATAAGTTTTAATTCAGACGGAAGAACGCGACGCACAGCACAAGGGACAACAGTATAACACTGTTGTCCCTTGTGTATTTTTGCATTAACCCATCTCAGTTGGCTACAACACCAGTAAGTTGATATTTTTCTTCAACTTTTTCATGGCATTATTTTCAATCTGACGAATCCGCTCCGCAGAGACTTGGTAATGCGCGGCTAACTCTTGTAAAGTGGCTTTCTGTTCAGAGAGCCAGCGTTTTTTCAAAATATCCTGACTGCGGGCATCCAGTTTTTGTAATGCCTGATGCAATTGATCGTGACCGTGTTCTTCCCATTCGTCTTGTTCGATCATGGCCGCTGGATCGTAACGCACATCTTCTAAATAACCCGCCGGAGACAAGGCATCACTGTCATCATCTCCTTCAGCCGGGGGATCAAAAGCCATGTCGTGCATACTCAAACGTGTTTCCATTTCTAACACGTCTTTGGTGCTGACTCCTAAGTCCCGTGCGACACACTCCACTTCATCTTGGGTCAACCAGCCTAAGCGTTTTTTCGCGCTACGTAAGTTAAAAAACAATTTACGTTGCGATTTGGTGGTGGCGACTTTGACGATACGCCAATTGCGTAAGATATATTCGTGAATTTCAGCGCGAATCCAATGCACCGCAAAGGACACTAAACGCACGCCCACTGTGGGATCGAAACGTTTAACGGCTTTCATCAGGCCGATGTTGCCTTCTTGGATTAAATCGGATTGTGGCAAGCCGTAACCGCGATAACTGTGTGCAATGTGCATGACAAAACGCAAGTGCGACATGACCAAAACCCGTGCGGCATCTAGGTCATCGAGTCCACGTAAACGTTCAGCTAAGGCGCGTTCTTCGTCGGCTGTGAGCATGGGAATGGCTTTAATAGATTGGGCATAGCCTTCGATGCTGCCACCGGGGACGGCAAGTTGTATATTCAAGCTCAGTCCATAAGACATAGTTCTGTGTCTCCGTTATTTCAAACTCATCCAAACCTATCCATAGATAACTATTTATCGATTTAGTGTTGAATTTCTAATACATAGAGGAGGGTTTCAGTGATCTTTAAAGCCAGAGCCTTCCTCTCCAAAGGCTTAAACGGTGTCATTCACCGCCACGCCTCTTGTCTTTCAGAGTTAAATCGCAACGTGGATTCTGAACAGAATTTGGTTTGAAGTCACGTATAGGTTAAGTTAAGTCTTAGTTTAAAACTCAGGTATTATTATGTCAATAGCATAATACGGCATTTCAGTATAAGATTTGTCTATCTGATCCGTCTCCAACATTGGGATTTATCCTAGTTGATTGAGTTTTTTTTTTGAATAGGGGAAAATCCTTAGCACAGCAAATAATTGCGTTTTATTGTGGGTTGATTGTGCGAGTTTCGTATCGTCTCAACGACTTAATGCGTTGAAATAACAAGGAATAATTGTAGTATATCTTGGATTTTGGAAAACAAAAAAATTAAGTCATTGATAACATTTTTTGTCCGAATCAAAATTGACAGCAAAGTTAATATACCAAAATGAAGTCATTTATAATGATCAGAAATTCTGTCAATGCTGATTTTGACAAAATAAAATTATCCCTCTTTCGTTTCCAATTCAGTAATGCCATTCCAATTGGGATCGTCGCCGTAGCGGCCCCAAAATTGACACCGCTTTAAATAAATTTGTGAGGCTTTATCTTTAGGATTAAGACGTAAGCATTCGTTAAATTTTTCTTCGGCTTCAGTGAAATTACGCCGCTGATAATCGGTAAATCCCGTGGTAAAAAGTTCTAAAATACTGCGTTTTGCTTCTCTTATTTCAGGAGAGCAACCATTGAGAATTTCAAACACAATCACAGGCTCCGATTTGCCTTTTACGCGCACTTTATCAATGATGCGAATGTCATAATTATCTAATTCATTTAATTCATTAAAAGTATGTTCCGTAATTAATAAAGACGCACCATACATTTTGGTTAATGCTTCGACACGAGAAGCCAAATTAACCGCATCACTAATCACTGTACCATCCATACGAGTTCGCCCGCCAATAGTGCCTAACATGAGCGATCCCGTGTGAATGCCAATGCCAATTTCAATCGGTAAATAACCTTTTGGTTGTCGCTCGGCATTGTATAAATGTAAATTATTTAACATGCCTATTGCCGCTTTTACGGCATCATCAGCCGTATGTGGAAATAAAGCCATAATGGCATCGCCAATATATTTATCAATAAACCCCTGATGCTGCACAATCGCAGGCTCCATTTTACTTAAATAAGCATTAATAAAACGAAAATTATCTTCTGGAGTCATTGATTCTGATAATGCGGTAAAATCTCGAATATCTGAAAACATAATGGTCATGTCTTTTTGGACTTGATCTCCCAATTCCACATCGACAATACTTTCTTTCCCCAGAAAACTTAAAAATTCTCTCGGCACAAAACGACTATACGCATGATTTTGACGCTCTAATTCGCGCTTACTGCGTTGCAAATCTTGTTGGGTGCGTTTTAACTCGGTAATGTCGCTAATAATGCCCGTGAACATTCTCCGATGTTCTAATTCCAATTCATTCACCGCTAAATAAATGGGGAAAATAGAACCATCTCGACGTTTACCGACAATTTCCCGTCCCATTCCAATAATGCCACGCTGTCCTGTTTCCAAATAATTCTCAATGTACAAATCATGTTGCTCGCTATAAGGCGTGGGCATGAGAATGCTAATATTTTTATTTAATAACTCCTCAATATGATCGTAACCAAACATTTTTACTAACGAAGGATTGCCTAAATGAATAATCCCCTTCGTATCAATCATAATAATGCCATCCACCGCAGTATCAATAATGGTACGAAAACGCTTTTCATTTTCTCGTAACGCAATTTCCGCTTGAATGCGCGGCGTAATGTCAGTGGCTAAAACAATCACGCCCGTTAATTCGCCTTTTTCATCAATAAAAGGCACTTTATCCGCTTGCATCCATACCAATTTTTGATGTTTATCATATAAACGTTTGGTAATGCCTAATTTCGGTTGGCGCGTGGTGATCACTTCGCAATCTTCTTGATAAGCAATATCCGCTGCCGCTTGATTTAATAATTCATATAAAGAATAAGGCGCAGATTGATCTGCATTAACGCCAATTAATTCCGCCGCAGATCGATTCATCCATAGAATATTATTATTTGTGTCTTTATGCCAAATAAAAGCGGGCGCAGCATCAAAAATTAATTCTTGTTCACGTTGTTTATGGCGAATAGTGGCTTCTGCTTTTTTGCGTTCATTCACTTCTTTGGCTAAATCATCGTTTAAATCTTTCATTTCATCCAAAGTCATTTCTAAACTAAAATTAGCCGTGCGCAATTCGGCGGTGCGCGCTTCAACCAATTGTTCTAATTCGGCGCGAGATTGCTGCAATTGGGCTAACATGGTGTTAAACATGCTGGCTAATAATCCCACTTCATCGCGGGTAGTGACGTGAGCGCGGGCGTGTAAATCGCCGTTTTGCACGTGTTCAATGGTTTGGGTCAACGATTCCAACGGACGCGACAACGCCCGTGCCAATAAAAAAGTTCCACCTAAGCCCAAGAAAATACTCAAAATAGTACCAATCGCAAACGCATTTAACATGCTTTGACGCAAGGGCGCAAAAAACTCCGCCTCATCAGCTTTCACCACCAATCCCCAGCCTGTCCCTGTTGGCACGGGACGGTACACGGCTAATACCGCTTGTTGATACTGATCTTGACCTAATAAAACGGCAGGTTGTTCTTGGGCGATTCGTGCTTGCAATTGTTCGGATAATTTACCCAATAACGGAACATTTTCAGCCACTTGAGGCGCATTTACTTTATGTGTGGCAGAAAGCAGTTCAAAATCTTTGGTTAATAAAAAGGCTTCTCCACTTTGACCAAAAACTTGATCCGCACGCAAAATATGGGTCAAGGCTTGATGCTTGATATTAATCACTAAAATCGCTAAACGTTCTTCACTTTCTAAAGAGTATACATAATGTGCAATAAATAAATCTAAAGGAACATTACGCGATATTTTCTTAGAATGTTTCACACCAATTTTATGCCCTTGTTCCACGTTAGTTTTTATTTCTTCAAATAAATGATGAGGCAGTATTTTACCAATTTCTAACCATTCGGTAGAAACAATCACAATACCTGTTTTAATATCCACCAATTGAATAGAATCATACGCCGCATAAGCCGATTTAAAAAATAATAAATCATCACTTAATGTTTTATACATTAAACTTTGTTGTAAAGAAGAAGGAATTGCTGAGACCGTTGGATCGGCGACATGTTGTTCTAATAATTTTTCCAAATTAGAAGAGTAAATAGCAAACAATGTATGGCGTAACATGCGGCTATTTGACAGAATTTCGACATTATTCATGCGCTCTTCTAACCAATTTTCTAAATTGGCTTCTTTCAAATCAGTAATTAAATTAAGATGACTAAAGATTTCCGCTTGTCGTTGGCTATATTCCCCCTCAATAGATAATAAAGGCAAGCCATAAATGCGCACCCCATTAATAATGAGTAACGTCACCGCAAACATAATTCCAAAAAATAGAATCATGCGCGCTTGTAAACCCAACACAATACGTGGTACGCTTTCGTTGTTTTTTAAAATCATTGACACGTGATATAACCCAGTGCAAAAACGGTGAAAATAAGACAAGATAAAGTTCAGCCCTCGCGCATGAAACAACAAAATTTATGCCATACGTTGCTTCAAATTCCAAAACAAGTACGCAAGCCAATTATAATAACAAATCATAGGCTTTAGCGATCAATTAAGTGTTTGATATTCCACAACTGCAACAAAAAGTGACGACATATCAAGGAATAGACTCGTCGGTGTCATTCTTGATCGTTTGAGGGATTAAATGGAGAATGGCTGTAAATTAATTCTGTAAATGTTGCAATTCGGTAAATTTTGATTCTGGCAACAAAAATGATCGCATTATTGGATCAATAATTTCAAAATGGGATAAAAAAGGCAAATGCGCGGCGGGTTTAACCACCACGGTTTTTAATGTAGGCCACCATTTGGCGATGTCGTGACGCACGGCGACTGGCACCAGCGCGTCGTAGTGTCCTAAAAAAAGTAATGCAGGACAAGAAATTGCAGCCAGTTCTTTGCGTAAGTCACTGTTGATTAACAAGGTTAAACCTTGTTGTAAAGTCGCCAGCGACGGATAACCGGCCTGTGCCACTAAAGGCTGTAATTGGCGTAATTTTTGGCGTGGCGCGTCCAAACCACGCACTTGCAACAACAAAAAACGCTGTAAAGTCCCTTCAATATCCTGCGCCAATTGGTGAGCGAATTGATTTAATACCTGAGGAGTCATCGCGTGCGGCCAATCATCGGCCGTCATAAAACACGGAGAACTGGCAAATAAAACCAATGCCTGCACCCGTTCTGGCCGCCACCGTGCCATCGCACTGGCCAATAATCCCCCCAAAGACCACCCCACCCATATCGCTCGCGCTGGCAATTGCGCCGCCAACACGGGAAGCAATCGCTCCCAATCGTAATCACATAACGGACTTTGCCCATGTCCGGGCAAATCCACTTGATAAACCGTAAAATACCGCGCCCATTGCGCCGCACAATCTTCCCAAATCGCATGATTAAATCCCCAACCATGCAACAAAATAAGAGGAAAACCTTGCCCTTGTTGTTTGATATACAGTGTCATGCTTAAACCTGATTAAGTGAAAAAAAAGGATTGGGAAATAAATACACGTATTTTTATCATTGTTTATTCTTTAATAACAATAGGCTTTGCCATTTTAGCAAAATCCATTTATAGTTAAGTCAGTTTTATGCGGTTATCGCAAAGTAAAATATTACTTTAATATGGCTGCTGTGTTTAAAAAATAGTAATAGAAACCACCTAAGGAGAAAATGTGATGTTAATGCTTATTCCCGATAAATCGGCTCTCATTTGGCGACAACTGATCATGGGAGAAAGAGAATATCGCTTTAAATTAGTGCCGGCCAGCATGATGTTATCGCGTTTAATTCGTTCCGTACAATCGGATAATTCAGAGGCGAATATACAGCGTTGTATTGATGAATTGCATCACTTTTTTAACCACTATCATGTGGTATTAAGTAAAGATATTCAAATTTTGTTTGGTTCTCAAACCGAACATTCCCCCGTTGCAACAACGACGAGTGCATCTTTATTACAACAACGCAATTTTTCTTCTCATGCGCCTTTGCGTTAAAAAAAGAGGTTAAAAGATGCTGATGTTGCTGCATCATATTCACTTATTTTTAGGATGGAGAAGCCCGAATGTTATTGTCAGTTGCAGAAACCGCTAACCGTATTAATCAGGGAGAAATATTAATGGTAGCGGGTGAAGAAAATTTATTGCGGCAATTACCCAAAGGACAATGGATTGGTGGAACAATTCCTTATTTCATGACTGAAAAAGGAGGATTATCCACGCAAACAGAATTGTTTGTGACTATTTTGCCTTCTGCGTTATTTCCAACGATAACTATTCGGGCTTATGCGCCCGAATCTTTAGCCCAAATGACGCAAGATGCGCCTGAAAATGGTCTGTCTTTTATTATTATTCCTGCGACCAGTCAAGCACATATTCGTTATGCGCAAGACGCGCCTAATTATCCCGATATGTTTATGAAGCCAATTATCGGTTGGATTTCTGGTGTACATTTAGAACAATTAGGGCGAACGACTCCAAAGGTGATCAATGGTTCAACGGGCGATGTGTTGGAAAATCACGCTGTGGTCATGCACTTGGGCTTAACGGCAGATAAAATGGCTTTGATTAATATTATTAATCTATTTGAGCTGGGCGAAGGGGATGATATTTGTTTTGAAACTGGTGGATTTAGCGTCACGGATTGCCTTATTAATGGCGAAAAACAGAATTTTGCCCAGTATTTATTGTCACGTGGAATTGACACGAAATATCCATTAGTGGCAGATTATTGTGGGGCTTTGGTGAATGTCAGTTTTCAAAGTGTGGATGCTCAACAGCAATGTGTGCATTTATACGCGCCTGTTTTTAATAAAGTCACTTATCGCATTGCCAAGCCTTTAGGGGATTATGTATCGGCTTTTAAAGCGGCATTGCCGCATGGTTTAACTGCGCCTATTTTTGCGTGTAATTGCATTTTGAATTATCTTTATTCCGAATTAGAAGGGCAGCATACCGATCCCATTACAGGCCCCATGACTTTTGGCGAAATTGCTTATCAATTGTTGAATCAAACTTTGGTTTATGTTGAAATTCAAAATATAAACTAATTGAGTGCAATAAAGAGGATGATTATCCTCTTTATTGTTTTTTTGAAAAAAATAAAAGGTCAAGTGCGTATGTTTTTAAATTATATTAACAATTTACGTGGTTTTGTGATTTTATTGATCGTAGCAACGCATTGTTTATGGGCGGGGTTATTGGTGTGGCCGCCGATGGATAATATGTTTTCTATCAATGGATTTTTACACACTTTTATTTTGCGTTCATCGGGTTATTTTGTATTTATTGCGGGTTTTTTATTTCAGTATTTATCGGCTAAATTTATTTTTAGTAAATATCTTAATACCAAATTTAATAATGTGATTTTACCCTATTTACTTATTTCCATTCCTGCGATTGCTTACGATGCTTTTGTGAGAAGTGATGGGGTTTTTCACGATTATGATCCTATTGTGCGGGTGCTGCTTTATTATATACATGGAATGCACATGAGTTATATGTGGTTTATTCCGATGATTGTTATTTTTTATTTTGTTGCGCCGTTGTTAATTAAATTAAATCAATATCCGAAATTATATTGGTCATTACCTATTTTTGTGATAATTTCCTTGGTGGTGCATCGAGAAGTTGTTCCTTACCATAATCCTTTACAATCGTTTGTGCATTATTTCTCTATTTATGTTTTTGGGATGTGGGTGAGTCAATATCGAGACATGGTGTTAGCGTGGTTAGAAAAATATGGGTTACTGGTATTAGGATTATTTTTATTGTCTATATTTATGCAGTTTTATTTACGCTTTATTCTTAATCTTGATTTTTATATGGAAATGGCTGCTTATTTTAAAGTTATTTTTGGTTCATTACTGATGGTTTATTTATTTCGACGTTATGATCATTACTTAGGCACTTCTTTGGATAAAATTGCCGCGATGAGTTTTGGGATTTATTTTGTACACGGTTATGTGTTATCGGTGTTACGCATTATTATTAATAAATTTTCTTTGGTCATTCACGGCAATATTCTCACTTATTTGCTGCTGTTTCTTTTTACATTAATAAGCACTTTAATTATTTTATGGATAGTAAAAGCCTTGCTTGGAAAACATAGCCGTAAATTGGTTGGATACTAAGAAAGTATTTTTTACCTTATAACGATAATATTCACTGTTTATTTTTCCTTACTACTGACCATTTTACCGTGCTTTATTTACAGAACATTTTACAACAATTAGCCGATGGAAACATTCACCATTTCTCTGACGAATCCCTGTCATTTTCTTTAAACCAATGCCATGATTTAGGTTTGTCCATCGTCTCGCCTGCCATAGGGCAATATCAATGGTTAAAGCCATTTCCTCCTTTAGATGCGGCGCGTTTATATTCTCTTTGTTCGGATGGATTGCAAGAGTTTTTTGCATCGATTCAGGTGATGACGGTTTTAGATTCCAGTAATCGTTATTTATTAGAACAGGTCAATGAGCCGCAAATTTGTCTTGCAGAGTATCAAACCGATGGCCGCGGCCAACATGGGCGCACTTGGTTGGCACCGTGGGGAGGAAGTATTTGTTTATCAATACGTTATCATTGGGATACCATGACCAGTGCCGCGGGGTTAACGCTAGCCGTTGCCGTTGCCATTGCTAATTTATTACGAGAATGGGGCGCGCCTGTTTCTATTAAATGGCCTAATGATCTTTATGTTAATCATGCTAAATTAGCGGGTTTATTGCTCGATATTCGTCATTTAAAACAAAAACAAATATTAGTATTAGGATTGGGATTAAATTATGATTTAACCCAAGCTCCCATCACATTAACTCAATATGCACCTGCCGATTTAAAAAGTGTTTTATCTCATTTACCCTCGCGCACCATTTTAGCCGCGCAATTAATAGAAACTTGTTTTCGAGTTTTATCCAGTTTTCCTTATACGGGATTATCGCCTTATTTAGCCGATTGGGCGAAATGTGATGCCTTATTTGAAAAAAATATCGCTGTCCAAATCGGTCAACAAACCCATTACGGCATCGCGCAAGGTATCACAGAACAAGGCGCATTACGAGTACGCACGGGCGCGACCATTCGCCATTATTCCTGCGGCAGCGTGCGGCAAGTGGTGTAGAGCGGATAAATTTCAGTTTCAGGAACGGTATCCAGTAATGTGCTTTTTCCATTCGAGGTGGTTTTGTGTGGTTCGATAACAGAGAATCGCCTCAGCGAATCTTGTTATTCTGCTTTATAATCCATAACCTTTCCATTCTCCTCAGAGTGAGTTAATCCCCCTCTTGAGAGACCCTTAGAAAATCTTTTATATTTTCTAACACCTAATTTCTAAAATATAATGCGATAACATCATGAGTTGGTTTGAAAAACTATTACCCTCCCGCATTCGTACCGATGGCACTAAAAGTAAACATACCGTGCCAGAAGGCCTATGGTCAAAATGTCCTGTGTGTGAAACAGTTCTGTATCGGGCTGAATTAGAACGAAATTTACATGTCTGCCCAAAATGCAATCATCACATGCGGATTCGTGCGCGACAACGCTTAGAACACTTTTTAGACCCATCGCCCCGCACTGAAATTGCTGGCCATCTTGCGCCTGTGGATCGGTTAAAATTCCGCGATAGTAAAAAATACAAAGACCGCATTAATCAAGCACAAAAAACCACCAATGAAAAAGATGCCTTAATCGTCATGCGCGGCTATTTACATGGCTTGGCGGTGGTGGCTTGTGCGTTTGAATTTGAATTTATGGCGGGTTCTATGGGCAGTGTGGTGGGTGAACGGTTTGTGCGCGGCGTGGATACGGCTATCGCTCATCATACGCCGTTCGTTTGCTTCTCAGCCAGCGGCGGCGCACGAATGCAAGAAGCTCTGTTTTCTCTCATGCAAATGGCAAAAACCAGCGCAGCATTAAACCGCTTAACTCAACACGGTTTACCTTTTATTTCGGTTCTTACCGATCCGACAACGGGCGGCGTTTCAGCCAGTTTGGCCATGTTAGGCGATATTAATGTCGCAGAACCTAATGCGTTAATTGGCTTTGCAGGGCCGCGAGTGATTGAACAAACCGTGCGCGAAACCTTACCTGAAGGCTTTCAACGCAGCGAGTTTTTATTAAAACATGGGGTGATTGATTTAATTTTGGATCGACGAGAAATGCGGGATAGATTAGCCATTTTATTGGCGATGCTGACCCAACAACCTTCTCCGATGGTCGCCTTATTGTCGGATCAATCCAATCAAGCGGATGCGGTGAAAAAATCGCCAGAGACTTGATTAATTTCATTTATTTTATAGACAAGGAAAGTTCATGCGTCCCAGTGGTCGAGCAGTTGATGAATTACGAAAAGTGCGTTTAACCCGACATTACACCCGTCATGCAGAGGGATCAGTATTGGTCGAATTCGGAGAAACGCGGGTATTATGTACAGCCAGTGTAGAAGGACGTGTGCCACGTTTTCTTAAAGATCGCCACCAAGGTTGGGTCACGGCTGAATACGGCATGTTGCCGCGCTCCACACACCAACGCATGCAGCGCGAAGCCAGTAACGGACGACAAGGTGGTCGAACATTAGAAATTCAGCGACTCATTGGGCGATCTTTGCGTTCGGTGGTGGATTTAGAGGCACTGGGTGAACGAACCATCACTATTGACTGCGATGTGTTGCAAGCGGATGGGGGAACAAGAACTGCCGCAATTACAGGCGGTTATGTGGCGTTGGTGGATGCGGTGCGTTTTTTACTCGACAAAAAACAGATCAAAACCAATCCCATTCACGGGGCAATTGCCGCCGTTTCGGTGGGCATTTACCGCGGTACACCCGTGTTGGATTTGGAATATGCTGAAGACAGTGAAGCGGAAACCGATATGACCGTGGTCATGAACGATGTAGGGCATTTTGTCGAATTACAAGGCACGGCTGAAGGCCACGCTTTTTCACCTGTAGAATTAAGTCAATTATTAGATTTGGCTAAAAAAGGCGTTAATGAATTATTAATGCAACAATCACAGGTTTTAAAAGCGTAAGTTTTGAATTCTGAATTTTTAAAAGAATTCTTACCTGTCGTTTATTTTCAGTCGATTGTCTCTCGTTCTCTCGCTCCTGCGTTGGGGCGGAGGAGCGAGAACGTGCTGTAAATTCTAAAAAATTTCATTCCCGCAGTAATCCCTGTCGCCGCGCACAACACCACACATCCACCTGTTTCACTCCCGCAGCGAGTAAAACTTGAGTTAATTCGCCCACCGTAGAACCTGTAGTAACGACATCATCCACAATCGCCGCATGTTCAACAGCTTTCCAACGCGCAGGGTGTTGTAACGCAAATAAACCGCGCACATTTTCCTGTCGTTCAACAAATGATAACCGGGCTTGTGTTTGTTTATGTCGCGTACAAAAGACTCCCGTGATGTCCACAGGGCGTTGTAGCCGACGCGCCAGCCCTCGTGCCAACTCCAACGCTTGATTATAACCGCGATGGCGTAAATCTTGGGCGTGCATGGGGACGGGAACAAATAATTCTGGTAATTGCTTAGGATTTAAATGGCACGCCATTAATTCTGCCAACAAATTTAATACCGCCAATTGTCCCCCATATTTAGCACTGTGTAACAGGTTTGTGATGGGATAGGCATAATCAAATAAAGCATAAGTGTGCCTAAACGCCGGTGGCCACGTGCGGCATTCATAACACACACGCTGGTGCGGCGAAACAAAAGAAACCCCACACCGCTCACAACTTTCTGTTTTCCAAGGTAATTCTAACAGGCAATCACGACAAATAGCCTGTTTCCCCAACCGATGACAAAGAAAACAAGATTGTTGCAAACGCAAAGGCTGGCAAGCCCGTTGCGCGAATGAGGGTGATTGTTGCGGTTTAACTTCCGTCCCATATCCCAATACTTCCCTAAGTAATTTAATATGCTTGATTGAAAACATAGCGCGATTGTGATTTCATAGCGATGTGCCAAAGTGATTTTCACAGACTGAAATTTTTTACAAAATGTAACAATAGGTTATAATCATTGTTTATGCCCACTAGGCAATGATTATGACATTGGTAATAACCCAATGAAGGAATAAATAATATGCCTATTTCCCCCGTCGATGGTGGCTACAAAGGCTATCATAACTACTACCATCCTGATGAATTCTTTCGTTACGAACCCGACCAAGGCGCGATTTATTTGCGCGACGGCCAGCGTGCGGCTCAAGTGACAGAGGCGTTTATTAACGGTCTGCACTTGGGGATTGAAGAGGAAGTCGGCAATGCCAGCAGTTTGCTCATGTACCAATGCGGACGTGAGTGGGGATTGCAAGATATGAAACGCTTTAACCAACGCATGAGACAAGAATTCGGCGGCGGTAAACTTGATATTTGGCAAATGAACATGCGTTTTGTGTTTGAATGTTGGTGGTGGCCGTTGACCATTGAGGGTTTTGGGGCGTGGAAATTAGATTTAAGTTTTAAAAATAAAGGCTTAACCGTGGTTGAAATTCGCAATTCCGCGGTGGCGCAATCCATGAAATTAGTGGGAAAACCCGTGTGTCATTTATATGCGGGATTATTTGCGGGCGTTTTTTCTTTTTACGAAAAAGAAGATCGAGAATGTATTGAAGTGCAATGCTATTCTATGGGCAACGACGTGTGTAAATTTTTAATTGGTGACAATAAACAAATTAATGCGGCTGAATTCTGGCGACAAGAAGGTGCCAGTGCTTTGGAAATACTTGGGCGTATGGATTAACTCATGGCGGATTTAAACAGCACAGAAATGGCACAGTTAAGAGCCTGTTTGAATAAACTGGCTTGGGGATTGGCGACTGAACCGCATTCAGTCACCGCGCCGTTGGTCACGGCGTTATCTCGTTTAACTGAGGTAATGGATGCCCCGCCTTGCATTTGGTCAACGGTGTTTACTGCGTTGTCTCCCAACACATGGCCGAAAACTGCGCCCGTCCCCACCCCGCTTGATCCCACCCAATTGGCGATGGAGCAGTTGCGCCAAGCCTGTCATATTCTCAACGAAGCCTTAGCCACCGATCAAGCCTTGCGCGATCTGATTTCGGAAGAAGAAGATACGGCGATTTTACCGGAGTTTGACGACGAAGAACCCGATTTAGCCGAACTTATCGCCGCTCAAGAAGCCCAAGAAGCCGCACAACAAGCCGCACAACAAGCCGCAATTCCCATTCGATCTGTAGAACCTGAATCTATAGCCATCGCCGATATTCCAGCCGCACCGCCCGCTGCCCCCAGCAATATGGATGCGATATTGGCGCAATTGGCTGAATTAGAAACAGTCACACGAGATTTGCGCCCAATTGCAGATGCCCTAAGCCAAGAACGAGAAGAGGAACATGAGGTTTTGCCCACGTCTTCAAAAAATGATGTGGGAACGGCAACCCTTAATTTTGCCGAAGCCATTGATCGGTCGGTGTTAGCAAGAATTTTGGCCGAAAGCTCTCCGTCACCCGCTTCAACGTCGTTAGAACAAATCCAAGCGGCCGTTGAAGCCAGTCAACCAGTGACACCCGCTGACCCGCCCACCGTTTCTGCGGTCGAAGAGGACTCTGGGGACAATGCGACGGCTGAACCCGAATCGGTGCCTGAAGAAGCGCAATCTTCTCCCAAAGCCACTCAAACAGCAGGTTTAGGACGTTTTGCGGGCTATGTCATGGCCGCCCACACCACTGACTCTTCTGCATCGGACTCTGCGTCTGACTCCGCATCTGATAGCCACGCAACATCCCCAGCCGCCACAAAAATGGATCGTCCAGCGCGAATCATGCCCGCATCGGCAGGGGCTTATTTTCGTGCCGTACCGTGGCAGGGGGCAAGTAGTGATACGGAAGCCTTTACTTTATCCATTGGTTCTGGAGCGGATTCTTCTGTGTCGGCCGAACAGTATCGAAAACTGGCCGCTGATCGTATTAATCCGTTGTTAATTGCCACCCGTAACGCCATCTTGCACAGTGAGCAACAAGCTGAACTACTTAATACCGACTATCGCCATCAAGCCGCAGGACGATTTTTCACTGCGCTACCGTGGCGCGGTCAAGACGTATCTCATGCCGCTTGACCCCTTTTTAATACATTCACAACAGATATAATATTTCAAAGCCTTGTCCAAAGAAATCAAACGAGTTACAACCCATGACACCATTTGATAAACCACCCCTTCCCATGCCAGCCGTGAATATCATTGTACGAATGGGCGTTAATGCGTGGGTTTTACTGCACAGGGAGGGCAAAATATGAGCGTGCTTGATCCCGTGGCTCAAGGCAGTTTGCGTTATCACCCTGAATTGCGCGCGATTTTTAAAGCCGCTGAAAGTCGCCAAATGACCGAACAGGAATTAGATGAATATTGTCGCGTCGTTCCTGAGCATAAAAAACGCGCCGATGCCGCCCGCGAAATTTCCCGCATCGAACAAGAAGTGGTCTCTGCGATTACCGATGAAATTTTAGCCGTTTATCCCTTTGAACAATATTATCAGTATTCGCAGGTGAAAATTAATCGAGACGTACGCTATACCAGTGCCTACGCCACCGAAGCCATGTTAATGCAAGATGCGGCGTGGTTGGATGAAAAACTGCTGGTGTGGTTACGCACGATTTTATTGGCCTTTGATTTTCCTGATCGGGTACAAAAAAAGAAAGTGTTATTTGCGCGACAAAGTACGGACAGTCAAATTGACTTGTTGCCCGTACCCATGCGTTCGGTGTATGAAACCTATTACAAACTCAAACAACGTTATCAAGAAATGCTGTCGCCGTCGGCTTACGCGCTCATTGAGCCGTATTTGCAGCAAGTGCTGAACACGTTGACTGAACAATATTGAGAGGCGTTTTATGACGACAGTGGCAACACGCGCAACTCCCAGCATTGATGCCGCCTTATTATCGGGGCTAAATATTAACGGTTTGTTTGAACCGGCGGCTTACCGATTCGACTTGCGCGAGGGAACGGTTCGTGCGCCAACGGAAGTTCGTTTAATTTATCTTTCCACCGACATTATTCGCGGTATCTACGAAGCCTTGCATTATGAGGCGGGCGAAGCGTGGCATGTGATTTTGAAAAATGCGGGCTATTTGTGGGGAAAACGTTTAGCCCTCAGTTTGGAACAAGAAGTGAAAATCATGGGATTGCCTCCTTTGGTGCAGATGCCTGTAGAGCAGTATATTTTTCTAATCGAACAATATTTTAACCGCCACGGTTGGGGAGTCATGCAAATTTTGTTAGACGACGCGCCGCGTTATGGCATTGTGCGGGCGGTGATGACGCATAGCTTATTTGCTTCGGCTTTAAATCACGTGGAAGATCGGGTGGATGCGATGATTGCGGGAATGTTGCGTGGCGTATTTGAAAGCATCAGTGGGCAAGAGTTGGATTGTATTGAAATTGTTTGTGCGCGCCAAAGTGCCGCTCCCGCGTGTCAGTTTTTGATCAGCAGTCAAGAACGTATTTTAAATATTGAACCCCTAGTCGAAGACGGCGTGGCAGCGGAGGCAATTGTTGAGCAGTTACGACAACTCTAGTTCCAGTACGTTAGACCCGCTATTGTTGGCACAACTGCCTGATCGTTATCGCATTCATCACTTATTAGGTAGCAGTGCCTATAGTCTGGTTTATCGGGCAAGTGAATATGAGAGTCATACTGCGGTCATTATCAAGTGTTTTGCGCCATCGATTCGCGGAGCGTATCTGCGAGAAATGGCGGCGGCGTTTGGCATTTCCCACCCTGGCATTACGCGCTGTATTGATACGTTTCATTTGACGGATGGTCGGGCGTGCATGGTCTATGAATATGTCAAAGCAGGGACATTACGCGATTATTTACGCCAGCATGTGAAATTAGAATTAAACATTGTCATTAGTTGTTTACGCCAATTATTACAAGCCTTAGATTATCTGCATCATTTACAATTGATTCACTGCGATATTAAGCCCGAAAATGTGTTGTTAGATCAAACCGAAGAGATAGAAAAAACCCGTTTTATTTTAAGTGATTTGGGGGCGGCTTGTCCGCTGCGCGAAGCCCATGAGGGACAGCATACGGTGGGCAGTCCTGCTTATTGCGCGCCGGAACGTTTATATGAAAAATTCTCGTTTAACAGTGACTTATACAGTTTAGGCGTGATGGGTTTTGAATTGGTGATGGGACAGCGTCCTTTTGAGGGCAGTGCGACAGAATTGGCGCGGGCGCATTTAAAACAAGTGCCTGATTTAAGTGGTATTGAATACGCACCATTGCGTGATTTTCTTGCGCAATTGTTGCAAAAAGACCCGCGTTTACGTCCCAGCAATGCCCAAGTGGCTTTACATTTATTGTCTCGAATTGAGCGCGGTTATGCGGTAGATGGTTCGTGGCAGCCGAGTGCGGCGACTAAAACGTTACCGATTCGTTTGGATAAAGTTGTTCCTGTCGATTTTAATGTGCCTGAACAGTGGCGATTGCGTTTACATTTGCCGTTGACGCAGCGGCCGCAGCGGTTATTAAGTTTACATTTAGAACAACATCCTGTGATTGGCGTGGTTTACGGTACACATATCGAGTTCGCCCAACCCCAAGCCTCACGCACAGGCTTGCAGGTGCTGTTAAATGCGTCTGCGCCGTTGCAGAATGTGGGGACGGATCAATTGTTGTACGTACAAGGGAATCGTCTGCTGCATTTAGATTTAAGTACCCAAGTGCGCACTTGTTTGTGGGAAGACTGTGATGCGTTGTTGGCGTTTCATCTGCGCGGAGAATACTTGATATGGTGTAATCAGCGTTCGGGTCATATTTGCCACTTGCCCAGTGGGGAACAGCATGTTTACCGTGTACAAAGTTATGCGTTTGCGCCGCAAGTGCGTTTATGGCGTGATGGGTGGTTGTTGACCAGCGGCGGGCGTATTAATCAATTGGCGCAATTGCGCGATCTGCACGGTCATGTGCAAGCCGAATGGACGCTAGATGGCCCCATTGTTGAGTGGTGCGAATTGGGCGATGTCATGTTGGCGATGACCTTGACGGTGACGGGGCGTGAGCCTTCTTATGCCTTGTGGCGATTGAGTTTGGAAAGTGATCCGCGTAAACAGTTATTAAATGAGCCTATTTTGAATTATGGAAGTACGGCACAAGGTTTATTTTGGTTGACCCAAGATCAGCAGTTATATCAATGCGGAGTCGATTTACACGCCCGATGTATTGGGAAATTGCCCCGTCCTGCCAGTTTGTTACATATATCTGCGGATCAGCGTTATCTTGCGGCGGCGAGCTTGACAGAAAACGCCATGTTGCTGGATTTGTGGGAAAATGAACCAAAAAGCTATTAGACACCACGCCAACGCTTGAGAATAAATGAGGTTTATTTATTCTGAGATTCTGATTTAAACCCAAAAATTTTATGAATGACTTCAGGTTCGCATCGTTGTGTCATATCGAACGTAGAATAGCGGGTTCTTTGACAAGTCTATTGACAAAATGCGTTAAAAAGATTCAGAATGAAAGATCAGCACGACAATAAGAATTAAAGCCCTGTCTTAAACATCCATTTATTGCATCGTTCAATACAATGCAGCAAAGGTCAATGAGGTTTACTCCGCAGTTCTGACTTGATTTTAAGCACAGTGGACTTACATCAGAGCCACATAAAATCAATGAGTTGAATTTCAGTTATCCCCTATTTCACTCCCTACAAGAGGACAATCAACATGCCCATTTATGAATATAAATGCAGCGATTGCGGACACGAGTTAGAAGCCCTGCAAAAGATGAGCGACGATCCCCTAACCCATTGTCCTGCTTGCGAAAAAGAAGGACTGGTCAAGCAAATGTCCGCGGCCGGTTTTCATCTCAAAGGCACAGGCTGGTATGCCACTGATTTTAAAAATAAAAAAGCCCCAGAACCTGCTTGTGGTCATGGAGGGTGTGCGGCTGCGTCGGCTTGTGCGGCTGCGTCCAGTTGAGACGGTTTACGCTTGCGTCCATTTCGCTCTAATGCACACCGTAACTTATTGTTTTTAATTGAATTAATACAAGGAAATGTACTCCATGCGTAGCCACTATTGTGGACAATTGAATGAATCCTTAGTTGGTATGACAGTGACGGTGTGCGGTTGGGTACAACGTCGCCGTGATCACGGGGGCGTAATTTTTATTGACTTGCGTGACCGCGACGGGATTGTGCAGGTGGTTTTTGACAGCGATGCTGCCGAAGCATTTCGTACCGCCGAGCGTGTGCGCAGCGAATATGTGTTGAAAATTACAGGTAAAATTCGCCCACGTCCCGCAGGTACGGAAAATGTAGAATTAGCCTCTGGTAAAATTGAATTATTAGGGGAAACATTAGACATTTTAAATCACGCCGAAACGCCCCCTTTTCAAATTGAAGAACAAGAAGTGAGTGAAGAAGTGCGTTTGCGTTATCGTTATTTAGATTTGCGCCGTCAACCGATGCGAGAGCGGTTAAAATTACGGGCGCGAGTGACGCAAATTTTACGGCAATTCTTAGATCAACACGGCTTTTTGGACATTGAAACGCCCATCTTAACCAAGGCCACGCCAGAGGGTGCGAGAGATTACCTCGTTCCCAGTCGCACGCATCAAGGTGAATTTTTTGCTTTGCCGCAATCACCGCAATTGTTTAAACAATTATTAATGATGGCGGGCATGGATCGTTATTATCAAATTGCGCGTTGTTTTCGGGATGAAGATTTGCGGGCAGATCGCCAGCCTGAATTCACCCAATTAGACCTTGAAATGTCGTTTATGGATGAGGCGATGATTCGGGATTTAATGGAGTCGATGATTCGTCATTTATTTAAAGAAGTATTAAATGTTGAATTGCCTGATCCTTTTCCCGTGATAACTTATGCCGAATCCATGCGTCGTTATGGGACAGATCGCCCTGACTTATGTAATCCATTAGAGTTGATGGATGTGGGCGATTTGATGCAGCAGGTTGAATTTAAAGTGTTTTCTGCGCCCGCTAACGATCCCGCAGGTCGTGTGGCCGCATTGCGCGTGCCGAATGGTAAGGAATTGTCGCGTAAGCAAATTGATGATTATACCGATTTCGTGGCTATTTACGGCGCAAAGGGTCTTGCTTACATTAAAGTCAACGACATTACCGCAGGAATGGCAGGTTTACAGTCGCCTATTTTAAAATTTCTACCGCCAGAAGTGGTTGAAGCCATTTTAGCGCGTACAGGTGCAGATTCGGGCGATGTGCTGTTTTTTGGCGCGGATAAGGCGAAAGTGGTCAATGAATCTTTAGGGGCTTTGCGCTTAAAAATTGGCAATGATTTGGCTTTGACACAAATATCTTGGCGGCCATTGTGGGTGATCGATTTCCCCATGTTTGAATGGGATGATAAAGAGGCGCGTTGGGTGTCTTTGCATCATCCGTTTACTGCGCCAAAAGTCAGCGAAATCAGTGAGGTAGAAGCGTCGCCCGGTACTTGTTTATCGCGGGCTTATGACATGGTGTTGAATGGATCGGAAATCGGCGGCGGTTCGATTCGGATTCATCGCTCTGACATGCAATCTGCGGTATTTCGTTTGTTAGGAATTAGCGAAGAAGAGGCACGGCAAAAATTCGGTTTCTTGCTGGATGCTTTAAAATTTGGCTGCCCACCACATGGTGGTTTGGCGTTTGGTCTGGATCGTTTGGTGATGTTGATGAGTGGCGCGACTTCCATTCGAGACGTGATCGCGTTTCCAAAAACGCAAACGGCCAGTTGTCCGTTGACTTCTGCCCCTTCTACGGTGACAGAAGCGCAATTGCGCGAGTTGCATATTCGTTTGCGCACCGCTGCTAAAACTTAAAAAGCGTATTCATCTTATCTGAAAACGCCACGAATTACGTAGTTTCGTGGCGTTTTTTTTTTTGTTTGGATTTTCAGAATTAAAGAATAAAGAATCTACGGAAAATAAACGAGTTGCCAGAATCAATTTTGATTCTGTACCAATTTTTTCAGAGTCGTATAATAATACTTTTCAAATAGGAGAGAATAATGAACAAAAGATATGAAGATTTAGAAGAGTTAATGTCAACAGGTGAAGCGAGAGAAGTGAAGCGAGCGATGGCAGTAAGAATGTCTTTGCTTGGTTTTGTGCGTGCGGAAGCGGCTTTAGCGTGTTGTGTCAGTGTGCAATTTGTGGATAAATGGAAAGCCATTTATTTAGCGTCAGGGGTGGAAGGATTAAAGTTAGCGTATAAAGGCTCGCCAGGGTATTTAAAGCCGCGTGAACGAGAAGATGTGATTAATTGGATACAAGAAAAGAAGACAATAACAATAGAGGAACTAAAGAGATACTTAAAAGAGGAGTATGATGTTTTCTATTCTTCAAATACTTCTTATACTAAATTATTAGAAGAAGCGAATTTAAGTTATAAGAAGACACACAAAGAGAATTCGGCAAAAGATGAGGTAAAAGTAGAAGCTAAAAAAAAAGAGATTAAGGATTTAATAGATAAGGAGCGTGAACAGATAGAAAGTGGAGAGGTAATGTACTGGATGCAAGACGAAAGCCATCAGTTGTGGGGAGATATTTGTGGTTATGTTTGGTCGAAAAAAGGAGAAAGAACGTCAATAAAGATGAGTAATTATCGCACTTCTCAAACGTGGTATGGAGCGGTGAATATTTATACGGGAGAATTTATTTTAGATAGGGCAAAGAAAGCTGATACAAAATATACGATAGACTTTATTAACTGGCTCATTTACAGATATAAAGAAGCCCGTCATGTGATTATTTGGGATGGTGCAAGTTATCATCGTTCTGAAGGTTTAAGAACTTATTTAGAGAAATTAAATGGGGGACTTCCAGAATCAGAATGGAAAGTTCGTTTATTAAGATTTGCGCCCAATGCCCCAGAGCAAAATCCAGTCGAGGATATTTGGCTTCAAGGTAAGAATTGGGTCAGAAAGAATTTTCATCGTCTATCAAGCTTTAAAGAAGTCACTATACCAAAATTAAGCCATTCATAAAATTTTTCTGTCAGAATCAGAATTTGCAGAATTTTAGGATTTTCAGAATTAAAGAGTAAAAAATCTATTGAAAATAAACGACTTGCAAGAGTCAATTTTGAAAATTCTTTAATTCTGTAAATTCTGATTCTGACAAATTAAGGATTCTATGAACCACATCTTTTGGGTATAGTATGTTTGAGACCTTTTTGTCAGGTAAAGTGTTTAAGTTTAATAAAATTAAACAGTATCTTATACCTAATATCTAGCTAGATATTAAAACTTAATTTGTTTTTATATCTCACATAATTTTGGTATATGTAAATGTCCAAATAAGGCTTCAAATTGATCTTTTTTACGCACATCATAATAGTTTTCTAACATGCTTAAAATTAAACTTTTACCAAAACGGCGCGGACGGAGAAATAATAAATATTTACTCGCTTGTTCAAATTCATGAATATATTGCGTGCGATCAGCGTAGTAATAACCTTCGCTAATGACGGCAGCAAAATCGGCTAAACCATAAGGAAATTTCATCATTATCTCGCTGTGTAAAGAGAGTGGATTTTGTTTAATGATAACAAATGCAGACCTATCCGCATGATTAATTTTAACTTACCCAATAAAAGTAATGTAATATTTATTTAAACTCTCGTTGAATGTTATCATCACCTGATGCACTGACCACTTATGCTACTCTATTTTACCGTTAATGCTTCCCGTGCTGTGATGTGTGGTGGCGATCACCTATTCTTGAGGTAACAACATAGACCAATCTGATATGATGGGTTGGTTTTGCAATAAAGATGGATTAAAAATCATGAAAAAACAGGCTGGATTTACATTAATCGAATTATTTATTGCAGTGGCTATTCTTAGTGTTCTTGTCACTTTGGTGGTGCCAGAAATGCGCCGAACCCTGCAAAGCAATCAAATTACATCAAAAACCAATGCCCTAGTGCGTACTCTTAATTATGCCCGTAATGAATCGATTGTCAAAGGCAGTTCAGCCGTGTTGCGTATTGAGTCGATCAGTGCTTCCAATGAATGGGGCGATGGTTGGGTGTTGTCTTTGGAGCGGGGCGGAGTCAAAGAAGAATTAAGACGTTTTGAATTTGATAATGGCATTCTGGTGACGGCCAATAACGCAATCAGCGAAATCGCCTATTCCAGAGGACAGGTTAATTTACCTAGCCCGCTGTTGCTGACGATTTGCCACACCGATAGCCAGTCTAATCTTGCTGGCCGCCGCATTGAGGTCGAATATACGGGGCGAGTGAGTTTACGGGATCGCCATTTTGATTGTAACAGTTAATGAACTGATTTTGGATGATTTGGGTTTGGTATGGAGTACAACATGATGAACAAACAGTTATTTCGTCCCAACGGTTTTACTATGATTGAAATGTTGGTGGCGTTGCTTGTTTTGTCAGTGGGTTTGTTGGGGATTGCCGCACTCCAAACCACAGGACAACAAGCCAATTATCGCGCCTATGTCCGCACGCAAGCCACGTGGTTGGCTTATGATATGATGGACAAAATGCGTCATAATCAACAGGTTGCCAGTGCTTATGTCCATCCTTCGTCAGGATTTACTGATGAAGGCCCCGGCGGTCAAGACTACAATACCAAATGTGACACTTCCGATTGTACCCCTGAAGAATTAGCGGCTTACGACTTAGACAATTGGTTTGCCCGCATTCGGGAAAATTTACCTTCGGGCGTGGCGCAAATTGAAGCCGATGCTGTACCCGGGCGTTATCATATTCGTATTGGTTGGATCAATCCCCAAAGCGATGATACCCAGATCACTCAGGCATGGGTTTTACAATTGTAGTGATGTGCCAATCACAGCGTTTACACTGTATTTATTTTAAGATAGCATTATCATAGAAAAGGAGAGCGGAAAATGGGTCAGTCCACACTGACGTGCTATCCCTGCTTGCAGTCTGTGAGCGTTTCCGCATAAACCGATGCGCCAAAATTACCGTACTGAACGAGGGTTCAGCCTCATTGAGATTATGATTGCTTTGGTCATCAGCCTGATCTTAATGGCGGGCGTTTTGACCATCATGTCAAGCAGTAAACGTACCTACTTATTACAAGATGAGTTGGGGCAGTTACAAGAAAATGCGCGTTTTGCGCTGGATGACATTGCTTTTAATGTGCGAATGGCGGGTTTTTATGGATGTTCTGCGTCACGTCCTATGGGATTGGCGGCGGCTGCGCCGATTCGGGGGTGGGACAATGAATCAATTATCACTGCATTTCGTGGGGCTGATGGCACTTATTTGGTCAATCCCACAGTGAAAACCGCTAACGCTGGGAAAAATGAACCGGCATCCGATATTTTACAAGTTGCCACGTTGGGACGTTCTACGAATTTATGTGATGGTTCAGTGAATACCAATGCGGCAACCAATATTAGCAATTTGAACACTTCCACAGGATCAGAACTGTTCCTACCCAATGCGGACTATCCGTTGGGCAGTTCGCTGGTTTTGGCAGATTGTGGAGGAGGGCGTGTTTATCGTGTGGCTGCTCGTACAGGCGATAAAGTCCGAATAGAAGGCAGTTTTGAGCGCACTTATGGGTGTCCGGTGGATTTGTTTTCGGGCGAAGAAAGTGTGATTCGTTACGAAGTACGGGCAATTGACAAGGACGACAATGATTCGGCACGGGATCGGGTTGATGGTTTTGCCTTGTTCCGTACCGACCCCAATAATCCCCCAAATATGCGCTTACTGGTTGATGGCGTAGAAAATTTACAAGTGCGTTTTGGGGTAGATACGGATAGTCCTGGGGATGGAGTTGCCAACCGTTACGTGCCGATCACGCAAAATGTCATTGGAAGAGTGGTGAGTGTGCGAATCACCTTACTCATGCGCACCCCGAATTTTCAAGGCACTTTACCCGAAGTCACGAATCCAGAAAGCTACACTTTCACTTTAGACCCTGATGTTGTCTACCAGCCGATGCGAGATAATTTAACCAATGAACAAGGTTATCGTCACCGTATTTTTACCACGACCGTTCAGGTGCGTAATTAGTTTATCCTAAGATTTAACAAAGACTTCATTTTCAGGAGTGTGAAAATAATATGCGTGAGTTGCAGCAACAACGGGGTTTTACTCTGATGGAATTGATGATTGTGGTGGCGATCATGGCGATTTTAGCGATGATTGCCTATCCGATGTACAATGAACAAATAACACGCGCCAATCGCAGCACCGCCACTGGTGCGTTGCTGGAGTTGACGCAGCGTCAAGAGATTTTTTACGCGGATAATAATCGTTATGCCAGTAGCCTGTCCGAGCTTTTGGGATCAGACGTGGGAGACCGTATTATAAAAGAAGGCTCTTCTTACTATGCAGGTAATGCGGGTAGTAAGTTTTATGAATTGTCGATTGAAAGCGAGAATTTCCGCCGCAACTACACCCTAACCGCCAAGCCTTATGGTCGTCAAGCGATTGATGACACCAAATGTACCGCATTAATCATCACGTCCACAGGGAAAAAAGCCGCCGAAGGCGAAGACCCCAGTGCGTGTTGGTAGTTTTTTGAGACTGAGACAAGAAAAACGGCCAAACCAACTCAATCTTGGTTTAGCCGTTTTTCAGTTTAGCGAATATTAAAACTGGATTTATTCCCCAGGCGGCAAGTCATCTTCTATCAGCACTTCATCCTCGCTGCCCGCGCTGCTGGCATTGATCACACTGCTGGTCAATAACTTTTCTCGAATTTGCTGCTCAATGGCTTTGGCCATATCGGGTTTTTCTCTTAAAAAGTTACGTACATTGTCCTTACCTTGGCCGATGCGCTCGCCGTTGTAGCTGTACCACGCGCCAGCTTTATCCACAATGCCGGCTTTCACGCCCAGATCAATGATTTCGCTTTCTCGTGAAATCCCCTCACCATACAAAATGTCAAAAACCACCTCTTTAAATGGCGGAGCCACTTTATTTTTAACCACTTTCACCTTGGTTTCGTTACCAATAATGTCATCGCCGCGTTTAATCGCACCAATGCGGCGAATGTCCAAACGCACCGAAGCGTAAAATTTAAGCGCGTTTCCACCCGTAGTCGTTTCGGGACTGCCGAAAATCACGCCAATCTTCATACGAATCTGGTTAATAAAAATCACTAAGGTATTGTAACGCTTAATATTTGCGGTCAATTTGCGCAAAGCCTGAGACATCAGGCGCGCTTGCAAACCCATGTGCGAATCGCCCATTTCGCCTTCAATTTCTGCTTTAGGAGTCAAAGCCGCAACCGAGTCCACCACCACCACATCTACCGCGCCAGAGCGCACCAACATATCAGTGATTTCTAAGGCTTCCTCACCATTATTTGGCTGAGACAGCAGCAATTCGCCGACATTTACGCCCAATTTTTCTGCATATTGGCGATCTAAGGCGTGTTCTGCGTCAATAAAGGCAGCGACTCCGCCTTTTTTCTGAATTTCAGCCACAACTTGCAAGGTTAAAGTGGTTTTTCCTGACGATTCTGGGCCGTAAATCTCTACAACCCGTCCCATCGGCAAGCCTCCCACCCCCAAAGCAATGTCCAATCCTAAAGAGCCAGTAGACACCGTCTCTATATTTTGTATAACTCCGACATCGCCCATGCGCATGACAGAGCCTTTGCCGAATTGTTTTTCAATTTGCCCTAAGGCCGCGCTGAGGGCTTTCTTTTTGCTGTCGTCCATTATGTGTTACTCACGTGGCAGATGAAACGGTTAAAACCAATACTGTATATTTGTACATTATCGCATAAATTGGCGACTGCGCCTAATAGTTTACGTGAGATTTATCCCGACCGACTTTGTTTTACAAACCAAACTCTTGCGGGCTTAAATTCAACTCTTGACAAATTTCCCGTACCGCTTGTTTTTCATGGTCATCAAAATCCCCATCCGCCATGCCAATCGCACAACAAACCCGAATCAATAAGCGTCCCATTTCATCTTTACCTTTCAAGCGGCCAATCGACTTCATTACCTCAGCTTTACCGATTAAATAATCAAAATCAAAGCCTTCTACATAATTATTAAACGATTTAATGACATCTTTCATGTCAAAAACCCGCAATTCTTCAGAACGTTCGATATAACCCGCCATTTTGCGTTTTTCTTCGGGTTTAACTTGACCATCAGAGCAAGCCACAAAAGCACAACCCGCCACGACTGCTTCCATAAAATCTTTGTTTTTAAAACGCGCAATCCCCTCAGAAATAGATGTTTTTTGTTGATTAAACCAATCTTTCACACTGTTAAAAGTGGTCACTATAAGCTCCTTAATTTTCTCAGATAAAACAAAACCCGTTAAACCTTTAACCAGTCAACGGGTTATTCATCATTATTACAAACCAAAATCGCTGGGATTTAATCCCAATTCAGTGGCCATTTCCCGTACCGCTTGTTTCTCATCGTCGTCAAAATCACCATCCGACATCCCAATCGCGCAGCAAACCCGAATCAGTAAACGAGAGGCTTCATCTTTCCCTTTGAGTTTGCCAATCGCTTTCATCGCCTCGCCTTTGCCAATAACAAAATCAAACTCAAAACCATCCGCATAGTGACTAAACGCCTTAATAACATCTTTCATGTCAAAAACGCGCAATTCTTCAGAACGCTCAATATAACCTGCCATTTTGCGTTTTTCTTCGGCTTTCACTTCGCCGTTGGCGCAGGCCACAAAAGCACAACCTGCCACAACAGCTTCCATAAATTCTTTGTTTTTAAAACGCGAAATCCCCTCAGAAACCGAGGTTTTTTGTTGATTTAACCAATCTTTTACGCTGTTAAACGCACTCATGCCGTATTTACTCCGAAAAAATAAGTTGAAGAGAAACAAAGTGTGGCTCTTTACCTAAGCCAATAACCCACACCTCGCTAGAGATAATTACCAAAATGGCAAAATCAAGGGTTAGACAACAGCGATAACAATGCAACCCGTATTGAGTCATAAAACCTCAATCCCCCCAAATCCTCGCATTTTTCACATCAAATCTGTATTAAAAGGCGATGATCATGCTACCATAGCGGCAAAAATATTTCATAAAATGCGGATGATAAACATGCCAGAAACTTTATTTATCGCTGATTTGCACCTAAGCCCAGAACACCCCTCACTACAAGATTTATTTATTCGTTTTTTACAACAGCGGGCTTGTCAGGCTGAGAGTTTGTATATTCTTGGTGATTTATTTGAAACGTGGTTGGGTGATGACGACGATGTAGAAAGTTTACAACCGCTGATGGATACTCTGTTACTCTTAACCCAACGGGGTTTACATTTAACCGTGATGCGCGGCAATCGTGATTTTTTGCTTACGCCTGCGATGGTGCAACGCTTAGGGGGGCAATTGTACACAACCGATCACGTGATCGCCGACATCTACGGCAGACCCACTTTATTGCTGCATGGTGATACACTTTGCACGGAAGACATCGCCTATCAAACGTTTCGTCGCCAAGTGCGTTCGCCAGAGTGGCAGACGCAGTTTTTAAGTTTACCCTTAACGCAACGCCGCGACATGGCACGGCAAGCGCGCCATTTAAGCCAGCATTACACACAACAACAAGATACCCTGATCACCGATGTCACCTTGAGCGCGGTGTGTGAATTAATGCAACAACGTCACGTCAATTCCCTAATCCACGGCCACACGCACCGTCCTGCCATTCATGAATTTATGTTAGGGGAAACAAAGGCCTATCGCTATGTCGTTGGCAATTGGCACGACGATGCGGCCGTGTTTCTCTCTTGTCGTCCAGAACAATGGACGTTGGAAACGTGGTTGGCCTAAGTAAAAAATATGTTTTATGTGGCATCAACTGAGTTTAAATCATGGCAACAGGCTTTAGCCACCGCCATTACCGATCCCAACGTTTTATGGCAATTACTACAGTTGCCTGCTGACCAGTTGCCCGCGGCCGAGCGCGCCGTGGCGACTTTTCGTCTCAAAGTCACTCACAGCTATTGCGCTCGCATGAAACGTGGCGATTGGCACGATCCGTTGTTGCGTCAAGTGTTGCCTTTGGGGGAAGAATTGGCGCAGGTTGATGGCTATCACGCTGATCCATTGGCAGAACAATCGTTTCATTCGATAATGCCTCAATCTACGGGCATTTTACAAAAATATGCCAAACGAGTGTTGCTCATTAGCACAGGAACATGTGCGGTACATTGTCGTTATTGTTTTCGCCGTCATTTTCCTTATCATCAAGCGCAATTAAACGCACCTTTATGGGAAAATGCCTTAACTATTTTGCGTGACAATACGCAAATTGAAGAGGTTATTTTAAGCGGTGGCGATCCGTTAATTCTCTCTGACAATAAATTGCGGCAATGGATGGAACAATTAGCCCATATTCCTCATTTAAAACGGGTACGTTTTCATACTCGTTTACCGATTGTGTTGCCGTTGCGTATTAATGCGGCATTATTAGACTGGATAAGTCAGACTCGTTTAACGGTGATTATGGTGATTCATGCCAATCATGCCAATGAATTTAACAGCGAAGTGTATGAAAAATTAGCTGATTTACGCATGGCAAAAGTGCAGTTATTAAATCAAGCGGTGTTATTGCGCGGAGTCAATGATCAATTACAAGCCCAAGTGGAGTTATCAGAAGCCCTGATTGCGGGGGGAGTGTTGCCTTATTATTTGCATTTATTAGATAAAGTCAGTGGTGCGGCGCATTTTGATGTGCCCAAAGCGCAGGCTTTACAATTACACCGCCAATTACAGTCTCAATTATCAGGCTATTTAGTGCCGAAATTGGTAGAAGAAATCCCTGGTCAACCCGCTAAAACGTGGGTTTTTTAATAGAGAATCAATCATGTCTTATACTCCTTCTTCTGCTGTTTTAACGTGGTTACACAGCAATGGTTTTACGCCTGATGATTGGGCAAAAGTAGATGGTTATGGTAATAATGCTTTAGCCTGCGCCATTATGCGTAATGAAGTGGCGATTGCGGAGGAATTATTAGCTTCTGGATTAATTGACATTAATCAATGCAATCATGATGGTAATAATAGTCTTTGGTTTGCTTGTTTTCGGGATAATATAACATTTATTGATCGTTTAGTGGCGGCGGGCGTAGAGATCGATCACCAAAATGCGGCAGGCGCAACTTGCTTAATGTATGCGGCTTCGGCCGGTAAAATAGAAGTGGCAAAGGCTTTATTGAAACACGGTGCGGATCACCGCTTAAAAAGCCAAGATGATTTCACCGCTTTAGACCTTGCCAGCAATCGAGAGATTCTAAAATTGTTAAAGCCGCTTTATTTGGAAAAATCACCATGAATTATTTTTTAGGTGTGATTAGCCATATTCTGCAAGGTTTAGTTTTTATACACGGAAAATAATATGCACCATGATATTGCCTTAATTACAACGATAGCCGTGAGTTTAGCGTTAGCTTTTATTTTTGGTTTTATTGCAACACGTTTAAAATTACCTGCGTTATTAGGTTATTTATTAGCGGGTGCATTTCTTGGCCCTGCCACACCGGGCTTTGTGGCTGATTTAAAATTATCGGCGCAATTGGCAGAAATTGGTGTGATGTTATTGATGTTTGGTGTGGGTTTACATTTTTCTGTGGGAGATTTATTGTCGGTGCGTAAAATTGCCGTACCGGGGGCGATGTTGCAAATCGCTACGGCAACTTTATTAGGTTTTTTTGTCGCGCAGACTTGGAATTGGGAATTTGGCGAAAGTTTGGTGTTTGGTTTATCGCTTTCTGTCGCCAGTACCGTGGTGTTATTAAAAGCCTTAGAACAATATAATATTTTAAAATCCGTTAATGGACAAATTGCCGTTGGTTGGTTAATTGTTGAAGATTTAGTCATGGTGCTATTATTGGTGTTATTGCCGCCGTTATCGACCTTAATTTTAGGTGGCAGCACTAATGTGGTATTGGGACCTGATTTGTTTTTTTCTTTATTAAAAACCATCATTAAAATTACTCTATTTATCGCTTTAATGTTAGTGATCGGAAAACGGTTTTTTCCTTGGTTATTATGGCAAGTGGCTAAAACGGGATCGCAGGAATTATTTACTTTATGTGTGATCAGTGCGGCGTTGGGAATTGCTTATGTTTCTTCAGAATTATTTGGGGTTTCTTTTGCGTTGGGGCGTTTTTTGCGGGCGTGGTGATGCGCGAATCCCATTTAAGCCATCGTGCCGCTGAGAAATCTTTACCCTTACGTGACGCATTTGCGGTGTTATTTTTCGTTTCCGTAGGCATGTTATTAGACCCTGAAGTATTTATTGAACAACCCGGCCATGTATTGGCCACGGTATTAATCATTATCATCGGTAAATCGGTGGTGGCTTTTGGTTTGGTGTTAGCCTTTCGTTATCCGTTGAACACGGCGTTGATTGTTTCTGCCAGTTTGGCGCAAATTGGGGAATTTTCTTTTATTTTATTGGGTTTAAGCGTACAGTTAGGACTATTTTCCGCTGAAAATCAAAGCGTTGTGTTAGCCAGTGCGATTATTTCCATAGCACTTAATCCTTTTATTTTCCAAACCATTAAGCCTGTACAAAATTGGGTGTTGCGTCGCTCTAAGTTGGCGCGAAAATTAGAAAAACCCGATGATCCTTTGGCTGAACTGCCCATGACCAAAGAAACGGCTGAAATCGGTAAACATGTGGTTTTGGTGGGATATGGGCGAGTTGGGCGACGCATTGCCGAAGCCTTACAACTCAACGGCATGACCGTGGTGGTGGCTGAACAGAATCGAGAACAAGTAGAAAAATTACGCGATCACGGTATTCATGCAGTGGTGGGAGATGTGGCTGATCCGGCGGTGTTGATTCAAGCGCATGTGGCACGCGCGGCAACTTTAGTCATTGCTATTTCTGATTTGGTGCGCACGCGCCAAATGATTGAAGTGGCGCGTATGTTAAACCCCAATATTGATATTTTGGTGCGCACGCACAGCGATGAAGAAATGGCTCTTTTGAAAAATGAAGGCATTGAACATGTGTTTTTCGGTGAACATGAATTGGCGCAAAGTATGATTTCGCATTTGCTTCATTCGTTTGATACGAAAAAAGAGTAATCTAAAATAGAGTGGGAATGGCTGCATCATTCCCATTTTACTTGACTTAACATTGTATGGTTTGTGGCTTCGTGACAGCCGCCTTTTTGGGTTGCATGGAGAGTTACCGTCTTTCAACCCTTTTCCACCCAATCATGTCATAATCGCCTATAATAAAAAGCCCGCCGCAGCGCATGAGGTCTTACAAATTGGAGTCGAAATAACTATGTGTGGAATCATTGGAATCGTCGGCAAAAGCAGCGTCAATCAAGCCATTTACGACGGATTAACCGTTTTGCAACACCGCGGCCAAGATGCCGCGGGCATTGTCACCTGTGAAGACGATAAATTGTATTTGCGCAAAGACAGCGGTCTTGTGCGTGATGTGTTTCATACGCGCCACATGGTGCGTTTAAAAGGTAATATGGGCATTGGTCATGTGCGCTATCCTACCGCAGGCTGTTCTACCACTGCCGAAGCACAACCCTTTTATGTCAATACCCCTTATGGCATTACCTTAGCGCACAATGGGAATTTGACCAATGCCGATTCGTTAAAAAAAGACCTTTACCGAGAAGATTTACGCCATATCAATACTGAATCTGACTCAGAAGTGTTATTAAACGTGTTTGCGCACGAATTACTTAAACAAGGTAAGTTAAATTTAAACGAAGACGATATTTTTAACGCGGTTGCAGGCGTTCACAAGCGATGTCGTGGCGCGTATGCGGTGGTGGCTTTGATCACCCATTACGGAATTGTGGCTTTCCGTGATCCCAATGGGATTCGTCCACTGGTGTTTGGTAAGCGGGAAACAGAGCAAGGTTTGGAATATATGGTGGCTTCGGAAAGTGTGGCACTGAATATTCTGGGTTTTGAGTTGGTGCGCGATGTGGCACCGGGTGAGGCGATTTATCTCAGTCGAGAAGGGCGTTTGTTTACTCGTATGTGTAGCGATCAGAGTAATTATTGCCCTTGTATTTTTGAACATGTGTATTTGGCGCGTCCGGATTCGATTATTGACAGTATTTCGGTCTATAAAGCCCGCTTACGCATGGGAAAATCCTTAGCCAAGAAGATTTTACGTACTTTTCCCGATCACGACATTGATGTGGTCATTCCCATTCCCGACACCAGCCGAACTTCTGCCTTATCCCTAGCCCATACCTTAAATCGCAAATACCGCGAAGGTTTTGTGAAAAATCGTTACATTCCACGTACTTTTATCATGCCCGGCCAGAGTATGCGTAAAAAATCGGTACGGCAAAAATTAAACACGATTGAATTGGAATTTCGTAATAAAAACGTGTTACTCATAGATGATTCTATCGTGCGTGGCAATACCTCAAAACAGATCGTGCAAATGGCACGCGATGCGGGCGCGAAAAAAGTTTATTTTGCTTCTGCTTCGCCTCCCGTGCGTTTTCCCAATGTTTACGGCATTGATATGCCTTCCGTCAATGAACTCATCGGCCACAATCGCACCACAGAAGAAATTGCGGAATTGATCGGAGTCGATTGGTTGATTTATCAAGATTTAGAAGACCTTATCGCTGCCGCCCGCAAAGGCAATAAGAGTATTAAACAATTTGATACTTCTTGCTTTACCGGAGAATATATTACGGGCGATGTGGATCAAGGTTATTTGGACTATATTGAAAACCAACGTAACGACGGCGCGAAGTCCAAAAAACAGTCGCACGTAGAAACTATTGATTTATATAACAATACGGATTAATTATGGACTGGGACGATTATGAGTTGATGACCCGCGCTGTGCGTGCCGGCCAAACGCGCACCGAAGAGGGAGAACACAGCGAGCCGATTTTTACCACGTCTAGCTTTGTGTTCAAAAATGCGGCCGAAGCGGCAGATCGGTTTGTGAATAATGCACCGGGCAATATTTATTCTCGTTTTACTAATCCCACTGTGCGCATGTTTGAACAGCGTTTAGCGGCATTGGAAGGGGGGGAAATGTGTATTGCAACGGCATCAGGTATGGGTGCGATTCTCACTTTGTGCTTGGGTTTGCTCAAAGCGGGCGATCAGGTGTTGGCTTCGCGCAGTTTATTTGGTAGCACGGTGACGTTGTTCAGTGGGATTTTAGGACGTTTTGGTGTGCGCACGGATTTTGTCGAGTTAAGGGCTATCGACGCATGGGAACAGGCGATGACACCACAAACGCGCTTGTTATTCGTAGAAACACCGTCTAATCCATTGATGGAATTGGTGGATATTGCGCAATTGGCTGATTTGGCTAAAAGCAAAGGGTGTTTATTGGCGGTGGACAATTGTTTTTGCACGCCTGCATTGCAGCAGCCGTTAAGTTTGGGGGCGGATATTGTGGTGCATTCGGCAACCAAATATTTAGACGGACAAGGGCGTTGTGTGGGCGGTGCGTTGGTGGGTGCGGCGCAGTGGTTGAAAGGGGAAGTCTATGGCGTGATGCGCTCTGGAGGGGCAAGTATGAGTCCTTTCAATGCGTGGATTTTTTTAAAAGGCTTGGAAACTTTGTCACTGCGAATGCAAGCCCATTGTGACCATGCGTCACAATTGGCGCGGTGGTTGGCACAACATCCTGCGGTGGAGCGGGTTTATTATCCCGGTTTGGCGGATCATCCCCAACATGCTTTAGCGGCGCGTCAGCAACGTGGTTTTGGGGGCATTGTGTCGTTTGAAGTGCGCGGAGATCGGGCGCAAGCATGGCAGGTCATTGATTCTACGCGTCTATTGTCTATCACCGCCAATTTAGGCGATACCAAAACCACCATCACGCATCCCGCAACCACCACGCACGGCCGTCTCTCGCCTGAACAACGTCAACGCGCAGGGATTAGTGAGCGATTAATTCGGATTTCTGTGGGCTTAGAAGCGATTGGGGACATTCAAGCAGATTTGGCGCGGGGGTTGGATGGGATTGTTTAAGCGCAAAATGCTCAATTTTGCAGACAGCACTGGTTAAATGCTAGAATTAAGGCTATTTTTAAATTAGGTTGATCCAAGATCATTTGGACAGATGTAATATAAAGCGTCGATAGGCGCGTTTTGACTTTACATCGAGTATGACACGGTTTGCTCCATTTTTTATGCGTTTGCGCACCTTCTGTTGAGTGAGGAGCGTGCTTTTTATTGCAATGCGCTGAAGAAACAATTCTGTTTTGTTTAACAGGACAAAATAAAAATACACGCCGTTGTTTTCTTGACGAGATGGCGCGGCGTGTATTGGTGTTGCGGCCTGAGTTTGTTGTTGTTTATCTTTGTTATTGGCTTTGTAAAAAGCGGCTTTAACAAGGTTGGTTATTTTTGCCAACGAGGAATTTTTCCTTTTCATAGCCTATGTTTAATAAAAATAAGGAGTCAGCCATGTCCGTTACCACTGAGCGTATGTCTCAAGTTTCCCCTGCGTTGCGTCACGAGTTCGATCTTCACGACGAGGATGATCATTACCTGTCCCCACAAACCGAACAAGAAGAGCAGGATTATCTGGCCTTGAAAGTGGCGCAGGAAGTCGAAGATGAAGTGATAGAACTGGAAATTGAACATCGCCAATTGCAAGTGGCTTTTGAGAAACAGACCGTTGCCTATGAAGCCGCATTGGCTTTGGTTCGACAAGGTGAATTGGACAATACCGATGCGTGCGAATGGTCAGAACGTCGGGCGCAATTGACGCAGCAAATGCAGGATTTGCGGCGTAAGATTCGTGTGAAAGAAAAAGTGTTAGAACAGATTAAAGAGTCGATTAAAACCGCTCGTTACCGAATTGTTAATCCCGTGGCAATGCGCAATGTGCATTTCTTTTAATTTAAACGCTCACGGTGTAATTTCAATCTGTAGAGACGCACACACGATGCGTCTCTACCCTCTAGCAGTGGTTCACACCCTGATTAATGCAGCATGAAATGCTCAATATTAGAAAGAGAACCGACCTGTTTTTTATCGTCATAAGCGGCAACTGCCACATAAAAACCAACGCCATTCGATGGCATGGTAAAGCCCTCTGGTAATTGCAGTCGGAATTGACGGCTTAATCGCATATCTGCCGATTCGATTTGGCCGACATGGGGATAATTGGCGTAATAGAGTTGATACCCTTTTGCACCTGAAATGTCATCCCATGTCAATGTCAGCGCGTTTTGTTTCACTCTTAAATACAATCTGGGCGCAGGCAAAGGACTGGGCGCGGCCGGCAATGTATTGTCCGTGCGCAATAGCACGGTGGCGGTGAAAGGTTTCAGCGTCAAACTTTGCACTGGTTTGCCCGCTATATCCACATATTGCGCGGCGGCGGGTAAATTAAACGACTTGTCTTGATACGTGGGATTGCTAAACAAGGCAAATCGCTCTTGAGCCGGTACATTGGGCAGAAAAGCCACCGCGTGCAAAGACACATTATCCAACCAATACGGACTGGCATCTGCTTTTTCCGTCCCGAAAAATGCCTTCATAGAACTGTCGGTGAGTTTGCTTTGAAAAACAAATTCGTAATCTCGCCGTTGCTTATCCATCGCAAAAACCCGTTGTTCATGGACAACATGCTTGGGTTGTGTTTGGTTAAAACGCAGGCGAATATTACCAAAATCATTCGCAATCACGCTAAATGCAAAACGATACCACTGATCTTGTTGTAAAGAAAAGCTGTCATTCGGAGACACGCTTAAAATTCTATCTTCTGGATTATAAACAATTTTTAAACTGCCTTGATCCAATTTAGTCGTGTCATGAAATAATTTATCGGGTTTACTGGTTGGCCCCCAACTCTTGGCACTGGTGTCAAAAGTAGAATTGCTGACCAAATTCTCCCCAATGGGTTGCACCGCCTCTGCGGGAATTAACACCCCACAATCTTGTGAACCTTTGTCATATTGCGGAAAATCTTGCCGCCAATGCGCCAAAGAATAGTTTTGTCCGTCTCGCGTCACGGCTAATTCGCTAAATGGATTACAATAATAATTATTTCTCGTGTCTCCATGCGCCGTTGTTCCCGTCAATTCCAAACCAATTTGGTCAGGATGTAATGAGATCATAATGTTATTCTCAACCAAATTCTTAGAAGATGGCCCATATTTATCTTCTAACACAATTTGCGGATCATTATTATAAACAATATTGTTACGCACAATGGTATTGGTTAAGCTGGCTAAACGAATTCCCATATCGGCATTATTGAAAATCACATTATTTTCAATCAGATTGTCTTTAAAACCACCGTCTGCACCAATCCCCATACCATAACGAGAATGATGGGAACAAGGGTTTAAATTCGTGGTAGAACAGCCGTTAGATTCATCAATATTTCCCAAAGAACCACTGAGAAAATTACCACGAATCACATTACCACTAGAACCAATACTGATTGCGCCACCGTCATTTAAAATTAATAAGGCATTTTTCACCACATTATTTTCAATTAAATGATGGCCACCGTCTTTAAGATACATTCCATTTTCGGCGACATTTTCAACGTAATTACCGCGCACAGTATAAGCCTTACCAAAAACATCCACGGCATTGCCTTGATAAATACCGTCATAACGCAAGCCATAAGCGCGATACAACGCATTATTCAGCACAATATTATTGCTCACTGTGCTGCTTTTCACGTCAAAATTATCTTTTACGCTGGATTGTAAACCGATGCTGGCATGGAGATGGTGATGGAACTCGTTGCTGTCAATCAGCACATCAGCAGTATTCCACGTGGTAATCCCTTTGACATTATGGTGAAAATAACAATGTTGCACACGCACATTATTAGAACTATTAACGTGCATTCCTTGTGTCATGAAATGCTGAAATTGCAAATTTTCTACTGAAGTATTGTGCTTGTTATTATTGACATTTAAGCCTGTTTCATACACTGCGGCTTCAATTAAGGCTTGATTGGGATTTACACCTGCGGGCGGATAAAGATATAACTTTTTATTCGCCGCATCATAATGCCATTCATTAGGATAATCTAACTCTTCTAATTTGCCGTCAATAAAATAGCCCCATTCAGGCAATTTACTGCCCAAATTTGCCACCGATAAACGCCCATCACGCGCCTGATAACCCGTGATTTCTCGCACGGTAAACGTCCAACTGTCACGAACCCGTATCGTTGCGCCTTTCCAGTAATTGTCAGGTTTACGATAAGCTGCTAATGTCGGATCGGCAAAGAAATCTTTCCCCGTCACCGTCCCAATTTTAAGCCAATTTTTATCCAGTGGCGTTGGTACATTGGGATAACGGGCAATCGTCATCAATTGACCATTAACAAATAATTGTTGAATCGGTCGAAAATCACCGCTAGAAGTCTGCGGCAATAAAGCCGAAACATCCGCTTCATAAACCACGCGAGAATCTAAAGCCGAATGTTTCGTGGCCACCCAATTAGAAACCACAATACTTCCCGAAATAATCGGTTTATTGCCTTCGCCATAGGTAGAAAAAACAATATTTTGGGGTGAACGCGATAACTGAATTGATCCACGAAACACATCACCTCGCTTAAATAAAAAAATATCACCATCTTGGAATGATTTTTTATTTAAATTCTCAACCGTTTGCCAAGCGGTTTGCGGACTGAGTCCGTCATTACTATCGTTACCCGATTGGGCAAGATAATAAGTCCCCGCATAAGTCAATGGACTGGCACATAACAACAGCCAGAACATCATTTTTTTCACATTTCGCATGTATCATGCTCCTTAATGAATGGTTTTAAACCCACAAGACCAGTGAACTAAGGTGAGTGAAGACTCACCTTAGTTTTATTTTAACAGTATGCGCTCAAGCATTTTAATTTTCTGGTTGAGAATTGATCAATTCCACTTTGAGGCGCGCTCCTTCTACTGCGATCACTCTGACTTGCGTGCCTTCGGGGCAATCGGGGCCTTCAACGCGCCACGAGCCGTCGCCCACATGTATTCTACCTAAGCCATTGACAATCGCTTCTTGCACCAGAAAAGTTCGCCCAACGTACTCCATTCCGCGCACATTCAATTGAGGATGATCGCTACGCACAGGGTTTTTACTGAGATAAGTCCGAGTAATCACCATGCTCACAATCGCCCCCACACCAAACAGCAGCAATTGCACTTGAGAGGTAATTTCAAATAAAAACAGTAATAACCCCACCAAACCCGCCGCCACAGACAACCAGAGAAAAAAAGTCCCCGTCACAAATAATTCTAAAATTAAAAAACCAACGCTTAAAATCCACCAATGCCAATGATTTGGATCAAATGTTTCAACCATTCACTGTTAAACTCCCCAAGTTAAAATGCGATAATGTGTCAATTACTATAGCAAAAATTTGTGATATGCAGCAAAGTTATTTTTGCCCTATTATTTTTCTCTATTTAATCGGGAATTAGCGGTTAATCGTTGGTGAATTTCGATTAAAAGTTGTTCTTTTTCATAAGCTCCTTTAATAAAGGTATGTTGTGTCATTGCACTGAGCTGTACACTTTCTTCTGGAGTCAATTCCTTAGCAGTCAATATCACCACAGGAATAGAATTCCATGCAGGATTCTCCCGTAAATGGTGCAAAAATTCAAAACCATCCATTTCAGGCATCATTAAATCGGTCAAAATTAAATCAGGAATCTGCTGTTCTATTTGTGCCAAGGCGTGTTGACCGTTGCCTGCTTGTACCACATGCCAACCTGCCCGCGTTAAAATTTTCTCCATCATCTCTCGCGTCACCACATTATCTTCAACTAATAATACGGTTGAGGTTTGTTGTGGCTGGGAGTAACGCGCCAAAACGCTTTGCAATTGTTGACGACTCACGGGCTTAATCAAATAATCGTCTGCCCCTAATACGTAACCCAAGCGTTTGTTATCCACCATGGTGGACATAATGACGGGAATGTGTTGCAAATGGACATCGGCTTTTAATTGAGATAATACATTCCAACCATCCACTTCGGGCATCATCACATCCAATAAAATCGCTTTGGGTTCAAATTGTTGCGCTAATCGTAATCCAGTAATACCATTGTCCGCTAACAATACCTGATACCCCAAACGACGCAAATGTGTCTGCATTAATTCGCGCACGGTGGCATCGTCATCAATCACTAAAATTTCCCCTTTGTGGGAAACTTCTGGAGAAACAGGCGGCAAGCTCTGTGGTTCTAACGATTCGGGCGGAGGAGAAGCAAGAGGACTGGTTTTAATTAAAGTATTCTGTTTGGTGCGTGACAGATAAATTTCTACGTTGGTGGGTAATTCAATGGTAAAACACGAGCCTTTTCCATATTCACTAAGCACTTGAATACGTCCACCCATCATTTCTACAAAACGTTTTGTAATCGCCAAACCTAAACCCGTGCCACCGTATTTGCGGGTGGTGGAGCTGTCGGCTTGAGTGAAACTCTGAAACAGTTTTTTCTGCTGTTCTGGAGTCATGCCAATGCCATTATCTATCACTTGAAACTTGTACCAATTTATATCATGAAAATAAAGGCGTTCAATATGTAACGTAATAAATCCTTTTTCGGTAAATTTTGCCGCATTGCTAAGGAGATTCAATAAAACTTGTCGCACCCGTGTATGATCAGCCCGCATAATGATTAATTTTTCGCTGTCATTGGGGAGAACGACATTAAAATGGTTATTATTCTTTGATAACATGGGCTGCATGGTTTGAACTAATTCATTCACCAATTCGCGCACATCAAAATTTTCAAAAAATAAATCAATACGTCCCGCTTCAATTTTAGATAAGTCTAAAATATCATTAATTAAGCCTAATAAATGCTTCCCTGAATCTCGAATCTTTTTTAAATCTTGAGAGAATTCAATCAAATTTCTGTCATCGGCTTCTTCTAATAAGATTTCACTGTAGCCAATAACAGCATTTAATGGCGTGCGCAATTCGTGGCTCATATTGGCAATGAATTGGCTTTTGGCGAGATTGGCTGATTCAGCGTGTTGTTTGGCGAGTTGTAATTGTTGCGATTGGGCGAGAATGTGGCGATTTTGTTCCGTCATTTCTGCGGTGCGTTCGCGCACTTTTTGTTCTAAATCTTGGGTGATTTGTTGCTGCAATTGTTCATTTTCTTTTAATTGCGCAATCAGAGCTTTTTGTGCTTTGAGTTTTTCTGTTTCGCTGGTTTCAATGGTTTCAATTTGATGAGAGATAACATTTGCCGCAGGACGAAAAACAAATAAAGCCTCAAATAATAAAACCAATAAGGTAATGATCATTAAAATAAACTCAATTTCTTTGAGCGAATTCACACGCGTATTGGCTTCCGTGTCGTATTGAAAAGTAATGCTATTCATCCATTTAAGAAATTCTCCCTCATGTGACAAAATAGTTTGTAATAATTGTGGCGGAATAGGTTGTTGATTTAAGGCAATAATCGCTTGTGCAGCGTGATGTATAGCGATGTAATGTGGCGTTAATTGACGAAACATATCATTCACCGCCACACTGTTTTCATGATCCAATAAACCCAATTCCTCATCACCATATTGTAACGCCAAATGTGACTTTTCCCATAAAGATAAACTTTCTTTAAATAGGCGCATGGTTTGTTTAAATTGTTCAGCGTCGGGAGCTTGTTCTAATAACAAAGCAAATTTAGTGATGCGCTGACTGAGCATCCGTTGCCGCCCTGAAATATTAATAATGCGAGAATCATTAGATTGCACTTCTAAAGTGTTGTGAATTAGATATTGACTGGTCAGCGTCAATAACGCAATTAAAGACAAGGCGAAAATATAAGTTAATGTCAGTTTTTTATGAGAATCTTTATAGATCATATCAATTTGCCAGCAATTATTCGGTTAATTTTTGAACAAAATTTGAACGAAACACGGCTTCTCTTTTTTAAAAGAAATTTGCGTGACAGATATGTTGATATTTATAAATTGTTGTGCCAGAAACTATAATACAATTACAGTCTCTGGCGTGGGGCGAGAAGGGGTTGATGTATTAACTACTATACCAAAATTATGTGAGATATAAAAACAAATTAAGTTCTAATATCTAGCTAGATATTAGGTATAAGATACTGTTTAATTTTATTAAACTTAAACACTTTACCTGACAAAAAGGTCTCAAACATACTAGTGACTTCTTTAAAGCTTGATAGACGATGAAAATTCTTTCTGACCCAATTCTTACCTTGAAGCCAAATATCCTCGACTGGATTTTGCTCTGGGGCATTGGGCGCAAATCTTAATAAACGAACTTTCCATTCTGATTCTGGAAGTCCCCCATTTAATTTCTCTAAATAAGTTCTTAAACCTTCAGAACGATGATAACTTGCACCATCCCAAATAATCACATGACGGGCTTCTTTATATCTGTAAATGAGCCAGTTAATAAAGTCTATCGTATATTTTGTATCAGCTTTCTTTGCCCTATCTAAAATAAATTCTCCCGTATAAATATTCACCGCTCCATACCACGTTTGAGAAGTGCGATAATTACTCATCTTTATTGACGTTCTTTCTCCTTTTTTCGACCAAACATAACCACAAATATCTCCCCACAACTGATGGCTTTCGTCTTGCATCCAGTACATTACCTCTCCACTTTCTATCTGTTCACGCTCCTTATCTATTAAATCCTTAATCTCTTTTTTTTTAGCTTCTACTTTTACCTCATCTTTTGCCGAATTCTCTTTGTGTGTCTTCTTATAACTTAAATTCGCTTCTTCTAATAATTTAGTATAAGAAGTATTTGAAGAATAGAAAACATCATACTCCTCTTTTAAGTATCTCTTTAGTTCCTCTATTGTTATTGTCTTCTTTTCTTGTATCCAATTAATCACATCTTCTCGTTCACGCGGCTTTAAATACCCTGGCGAGCCTTTATACGCTAACTTTAATCCTTCCACCCCTGACGCTAAATAAATGGCTTTCCATTTATCCACAAATTGCACACTGACACAACACGCTAAAGCCGCTTCCGCACGCACAAAACCAAGCAAAGACATTCTTACTGCCATCGCTCGCTTCACTTCTCTCGCTTCACCTGTTGACATTAACTCTTCTAAATCTTCATATCTCTTGTTCATTATTCTCTCCTATTTAAAAAGTATTATTATACGACTCTGAAAAAATTGGTATATAGCAAATATTGGGTGATATGTGATATGTCAGAATTAAAAATCTTCCCACCCGTCTTCGGTGACGGCTTTAGGTGATACGGTGGGTTTGGCGGGTTTTTTCGGGGTGTGATGCGCTTTTTTCGACAACCGAGAAGTGCGAGAATTGGACGCGGCAACAGCAGAATTGTTCTCATTGATCAGGTCTACATAGCGGGTATTGATGACGAAAAAGCCCACTTGTTCGCGTAAACTTTGCGATTCGTGACTCATAGACTCGCCCGCAGCGGTGGCTTCTTCAACTAAGGCTGCGTTTTGCTGTGTCATTTCGTCCATTTGTGCGACGGCTTTATTGACTTGCTGAATACCAGAAGATTGCTCCTGACTGGCGGCGGCGATTTCGGCAATAATGTCGCTTACTCTTTTGACCGCCGTGACGATTTCCGTCAATGTTTCTCCCGATTGATTGACTAAGGCAGTGCCTTCTTCTACTTTGTTGACGCTATCGCGGATCAAATTCTTGATTTCTTTGGCCGCCGTTGCGCTACGTTGGGCTAAATTACGTACTTCAGTAGCAACCACCGCAAAGCCGCGTCCTTGTTCGCCTGCGCGTGCCGCTTCTACCGCGGCATTTAAGGCTAATAAATTGGTTTGAAAGGCAATATCATCAATCACACCAATAATATCCGCGATTTTCTTGCTGCTGTCGTTGATTTTCGCCATCGCCACCACGGCATTATTGACCACTTTACTGCCTTGTTCGGCATAGGTGCGCGCACTAGAAGCCAATTGAGTGGCTTGGCGTGCATTATCCGCGTTTTGCTGCACCGTGCTGGTCATTTCTTCCATGCTGGCTGCGGTTTCTTCTAACGATGCGGCTTGCTCTTCGGTGCGTTGACTGAGGCTGATGTGGCCTTGCGAAATTTCCTCAGCCGCTTGATTCACCGCGCTGGCACTTTGTTGGATGGTGATCATCACTTCATTGAGCAAGCGAATAGTGGTATTAATATCTTGTTTTAACTGATCCAATGAACCTAAATAATTGTTTTCAATAGTCAGTGTTAAATCCCCTTTAGACAAGGCCGAGAAAACGGTCATTAAATCTTTAATTGCCAGTTCGTTATAATCTAAAATCTGATTTAACGCTTCAGCGAAACTACGGAAAAATCCTATTTTATTTTCCAGATCAATTCGACCTGAAAAATCACCTTGTGAGGCGGCATGAATCACGTGATTAATCTCTTGTTCAGTAGAAACTTCAATCGTGCGATCTTTAAATTCTTTGACAATCGCCAATTGCTGTCCTTTCTGATTAATCACGGGCGTGGCAAAATATTCAATATTAGCCATGCTTAAATCTAAACGGGCATGTTCACTGCCTTTTAATTGGGCTAATAAACGACGGTGCGCTTGTGGGTCTTTATGCAACACATCTACCGATTGATTCAGTAAATTATCCGCACGGAAATTGGGAAGTTCACGCATAAAGGCGGGTTCTTGTTCTTTAAACAGGCGTTGTGCGGCTTTATTCAGGTAGATAATTTTATAATCATTATCAGCAATTAACACGCTGGTGGTGACATTATCTAACGCCTCGTTAATGCGCAATGCGGCTTCGGCCATGGTTTGTTCTCGCTCAATACGTTCGCGCAATTGTTGCTGCATATTGTCCAACACGTGCAGTAATTGCCCTGTTTCGTCTTGATTTTCAATGGCAAATTCATTGTTCAAATTGCCTTGTGCGATGGAATTGGCTACATTCACCGCTTTGTCTAAACTCAAATTCACCCCACGCAATAAAGTGTAAGCAAAAGACAGGGCAATTAGCACTAACACCAATGTAGAAACGCTAATTAAAATTAATTCAATATAAGCCAATTCTCCCGCTTCTCGTGTCGTTTCGGCAACATATTGGCTTAATGCCACTTCGAGTTTATCTAATAAATCAATTTGTGCCGTTTTTGTTTCATACCAATAATCAGATATATCGATTGTTTTGCCTTGTGCATTTTCAACAGTTAAAGGTAAAATACCATCCACACTGGCCGCATAAGCCATTTCTCGCAATCGCTCCATTTCTTTGACTTGGGGATGCTCAAAAATCTGTTCTAATTCTGCCTGTTGTTCAGGAGTCATATAGCGTTTAGCACCACTGTCTAAATAAACGCCTTGCTCTGCCACCAAGCGAATAAAATGTTTATAATCACTCGGTTCAAAGTAACGCTGTTTAAATGCCTGCACTAATAACGAACGTTCTAATGCCGATTTTTCTTTAGCAGCCGCTACATTGAGACGCGCTAATTCCAGTCTGAAAAAACTGGCATATTTTTGATCTTTCACCAGATAAGTAAGCAATTCAATTAGACTTTGGTTAATCTTAGAATAACCGTCAAAAGCCTGTGCTTGGGTGGCTTTCAAATCGGCAACTTGCTGACGTAATGCAGTAACAGTTTCAAAATGAGGCTGTAATTCATTAAGTACCATTTTCGGCGTTTCATTTCCGCCTTGCAACATGGCTTCGTTGTATTCTTTCTCTATGTCTGAAATCAGTTTTACCGTATTAGCAATGCGCTGATTCAGTTCGTCTTTGCGATCTGTTGATGGCGTTCGCAGGTAGAATAACGAAAACATTCGCTCATGTTGTAAGCGATAAACCAATTCGGTCACTTTTAACGACAATCGGCTATTTTGTTCCAGCGTTTTCATCTGGAAATAAAATTCAGCCTTCTCAAAAACCAGTACCGATGCAAAATAAATTAATCCCGCAAAAGGAAAAAAAAGCATTAACATCAGTTTGTGTTTGATCTTTAAATCACGGATGAGTTTCATCACATTGTCTCCATTGAGGGTGATATTGGCAGACCTGTTGGAATTGGGGGGACATTCGCTATGGCTCTATTTTACTTTTTACAAGATAATAAACAATACTAAAATGAGTTTATGCGAACGCATTATTTTATTTTTATCCTTTTTATGAGGTGTCGTCATCATGAAAAACAATTTACTACAGGATTCGACTCGTCGTCATTTTTTACGCGAGGCGTTGACGGTTGGGGGTTTGGGGCTATCGGGTCTCATGACTTCTCCGTTGTTGGCGAACACGTTAGATAATACAAGTAAAACAGAACCTGTAGTGAAAATTGGTTATTTACCTATTGCTGATGCTACCGCATTATTGTTAGCAGAAACACAGGGTTACTTGCAAGAGGAAGGCCTAGAAGTCGCGGTGCCGGAGCGAGTCAACAGTTGGACGGCATTGGTGCGGGGGTTTTTTAGTGGCCGCTATAATGTGGTGCATTTTTTAAACCCGATTCCCATTTGGTTACGTTACCATTTTAATGTTCCGGTAAAAATTGTGGCGTGGGCGCATACCAATGGATCGGGTGTGGTCACTGCGCCACATTTGAATGCGCGTACTTTTACCGATTTGGGTGGTAAACAAGTGGGTGTTCCCTATTGGTTTTCCATGCACAATATGGTTTTACAAATGGGTTTACGCCATGCCGGTTTAACGCCCGTGATTCGTCCTGCTAAAGCGGCTGTGGCTGCGCATGAGGTTAATTTAAGATTATTGCCGCCGTCGTTGATGGTGTGGGCTTTACAGGCGGGAAATCTTGACGCTTACATTGTGGCCGAGCCACATAATGCCAGTGGAGAAATACAAGCGGGAGCGCGGTTATTGCGTTTTACAGGAGATATTTGGCGTAATCATCCGTGTTGTGTGGTGTGTATGGATGAGCGTGATACTAAAGCCTATCCGCAATGGGCGCAAAAAGTGGTTAATGCGATGGTGCGGGCGCAAATTTTCGCCCAAAACAATAAAGCCGACATTCCTAGAATTTTATCGCAAGAAGGACGGAATTATTTACCCGTTCCCACGGATTTATTAGACAAAGCCATTAACCATTATTCTGAAGACGAAACTTATTTAAAAACGGGCGCAATTCGTCATCATGATTGGGGATCGGGACGTATTGATTTTGCACCATGGCCTTATCCTTCTGCGACTCGTTTAATTGTGGATAATTTAAAGCAAACATTAATGGGTCATGCGGATACTCGTTTTTTACAGCAGTTGGACAGTGAATTTGTGATTAATGATTTGGTAGATTACGATTTTGTGCGTACGGCAATGCAGCGTTATTCGGGTTGGGAAGATGCGCCGGGGATTGATTATGCGAATCCTTTTGAGCGAGAAGAGATGATTGTGTTTTAATTGATTTTAAGGATAATGGCATGTTTAATGTGAAAAGTATAGTGGCTCTCTTATTTTATTTTATTATCTTGAGTGTATCGGCTAAAGATATGTCGATAAGAACAGAGCCAACGATTGATGTTGAAGATCGGAATTTGACGGGCATTTTTTGGGAAATTCGTTATCCTAATGTGTCGCCCAGTTATTTACTCGGCACCATGCACACGGAAGATCAGCGTGTCACGCAATTATCTGATGTGATTTGGCAACGTTTTGAACAGGCGGATAGTGCTTCTTTTGAAATTCTCATGGAAGCTGGGCAGTTATTGCAAAGTGTGCAATTAATGTTCTTAGACAGCGGACGTTCTCTTAAAGATATTGTCGCTAATGAAGCGCATTATGACATATTAATTTCTCGTTTAGAAAAACGCGGAATTCCTGAAATAGCTTTACGTCGTTTAAAACCTTGGGCAGTGATGGTCACAGTGAGTATGCCTGAAACTAAAACAGGCGAAATTTTAGATTTAATGTTATTTCAACAAGCCAAGTTATCCAGTAAAGCAGTTTACGGTTTAGAATCGGTTAAAGAGCAGTTAGGTTTTTTTGATGCGTTGACCACGGATGAGCAGTTAATTTTATTAGAAGAAACCTTGAATCAATTGGAAGAAATGCCTGATTTTTTTGAGCAGTTGCACGAGCTTTATTTAAAGCGGAATTTAGGGGAAATGTTAGCATTTTATCGAGAGGGTTTGGCTAAATCGGAATATACCGAATTAATGGATAAATTTCATCATGGTTTGGTTTCTGAACGAAACAGCCGTATGCTGACGCGAATGCTGCCACGTTTACGCGAGGGCAATGCGTTTATTGCGGTGGGTGCGTTGCATTTACCGGGCGAAGGGGGATTGTTGGATTTATTGCAACAACAAGGGTATGTGGTGGTGGGAGTTCATTAAGAATCAGCTAAGTACCTACGAAAATAATCTGGAATGTCCGCATTTCTACTCTCCCTCTTGCTATACCCAAAAGATAGAATTTACAGACACAAGAATTTTCAAAATGGATTCTTGCAAGTCGTTTGTTTTTTATCGGTTTTTTATTCTTTAATTCTGAAAATCCTAAAATTCTGTAAATTCTGATTCTGACAGAATATACCAATTTTTTCAGAGTCGTATAATAATACTTTTTAAATAGGAGAGAATAATGAACAAGAGATATGAAGATTTAGAAGAGTTAATGTCAACAGGTGAAGCGAGAGAAGTGAAGCGAGCGATGGCAGTAAGAATGTCTTTGCTTGGTTTTGTGCGTGCGGAAGCGGCTTTAGCGTGTTGTGTCAGTGTGCAATTTGTGGATAAATGGAAAGCCATTTATTTAGCGTCAGGGGTTGAAGGATTAAAGTTAGCGTATAAAGGCTCACCAGGGTATTTAAAGCCGCGTGAACGAGAAGATGTGATTAATTGGATACAAGAAAAGAAGACAATAACAATAGAGGAACTAAAGAGATACTTAAAAGAGGAGTATGATGTTTTCTATTCTTCAAATACTTCTTATACTAAATTATTAGAAGAAGCGAATTTAAGTTATAAGAAGACACACAAAGAGAATTCGGCAAAAGATGAGGTAAAAGTAGAAGCTAAAAAAAAAGAGATTAAGGATTTAATAGATAAGGAGCGTGAACAGATAGAAAGTGGAGAGGTAATGTACTGGATGCAAGACGAAAGCCATCAGTTGTGGGGAGATATTTGTGCTTATGTTTGGTCGAAAAAAGGAGAAAGAACGTCAATAAAGATGAGTAATTATCGCACTTCTCAAACGTGGTATGGAGCGGTGAATATTTATACGGGAGAATTTATTTTAGATAGGGCAAAGAAAGCTGATACAAAATATACGATAGACTTTATTAACTGGCTCATTTACAGATATAAAGAAGCCCGTCATGTGATTATTTGGGATGGTGCAAGTTATCATCGTTCTGAAGGTTTAAGAACTTATTTAGAGAAATTAAATGGGGGACTTCCAGAATCAGAATGGAAAGTTCGTTTATTAAGATTTGCGCCCAATGCCCCAGAGCAAAATCCAGTCGAGGATATTTGGCTTCAAGGTAAGAATTGGGTCAGAAAGAATTTTCATCGTCTATCAAGCTTTAAAGAAGTCACTAGTATGTTTGAGACCTTTTTGTCAGGTAAAGTGTTTAAGTTTAATAAAATTAAACAGTATCTTATACCTAATATCTAGCTAGATATTAGAACTTAATTTGTTTTTATATCTCACATAATTTTGGTATAGTTTAAGCAAACAATTAAATGCTATTAAACATATTGAATTCCCTTGGATGTTAGAAGTGACTAAAAATGCCCCACAAAAGGCAATAACTCAATTAGGTGAGGCGTTTAAACGTTTTTTCAAAGGAGAGGCAAATTATCCAAAATTCAAGAAAAAAGGTATCCATGACTCGTTTGGCATCACTAATGACCAATTTGTGCTGAATGATACATTAAATCGTATCAGAATTCCTCGTTTGGGTTGGGTACGTTTGCAAGAATCGCTAAGATTTAACGGTAAAATATTGTCTGCAACTATTTCACGGCAAGCAAACAAGTGGTTTATCAGTATTGCTGTTCAAATAGATGATTATTCTCACCTCCGCAAAGCTGAAAACCAAGGCGTTGTGGGTGTAGATTTGGGCATTTCATCTTTGGCAACACTGAGTAATGGTGAAGTAATTACAGGTTCTAAACCATTGAAAACTCTAATTTCTCGACTCAAAAAACTGTCAAAATCTTTGAGCAGAAAACAACAAGATTCATCTAACTGGTACAAAGCTAAAGCAAAATTAGCTACATTACACGCTAGAATAAGCAATGTTCGTAAAGATACTCTACATAAGCTCACCAGTAATTTAACCAGACGATTTTCAATCATCGGAATTGAAGATTTAAATGTAAAAGGCATGTTATCGAATGGTAAATTAGCGAGAAGTATTGCTGATATGGGCTTTTATGAATTCAAGCGGCAATTGCAATATAAAGCACAAATGCGTGGTAATTTGATTGTTATTGCCGACAAATGGTATCCATCTTCTAAAACTTGCTCTGCTTGTGGTGGGATAAAACAGGATTTAACCTTGAAAGACAGAGTTTTTAAATGTGAATGCGGTCATGTCCAAAACCGTGATTTGAATGCGGCTATCAATTTGGCCAATTATGCGGTGAGTTACACCGTTTAAGCCTTTGGAGAGGAAGGCTCTGGCTTTAAGCAATATGCTTTGAGTGAAACCATCCTCGGTGAATTAGGAATTCAATACCAGACCAATGCACAACTATTTGTGGAAAGATTTGGGTAAATTTGAAGTAACGATTAGGCGATTTGCGAGTTGCTATTGATTCAGATATGGCTACTTCTGAAACTGAGGCTGAACAAAGCCAATTAGATATACATAGAACGGCTATAAAATGCAGTACTAACCACACACACCGCAGGGGATTTGGAGATGAATGAGGAATTACAAAAAGCATTAATGGCACTGATGCAGGCTATACAGAATGATAACCACGCAGAAGCCATGTTAATTATACTGCAACACCCTGAATTATTAGAGATAATTCAGCAAATGCAGCAACAGCATGAAGAAGAACAAAACCCGCTCAGGTCGCTGAGCAACCAAGCCCAAAGCGCAGAGCAACGCTACTTGCAACGCGGTGACGTGAGCGGCTTAGATGAAGCAATTGATTATTGGCAACAGATTCTGCAACACCCTGATTTTTCCAAGCAAGACGAGGAATTGCAACTGGGGGTTTTGAATGACAGCGCGGTAACTTATTGGTATCGCTATGGGGCAAAAGGCGTGATACAGGATTTAGACCGCGCATTGCAGACCTGGCAAGCCTTGGTGAAAAAACTGCCCAATGATTCGCCCTATTTACCTAGGCTGATTAGCAACTTAGGTGCTGGACTAAGCAACCGCTATGCCCGCTTAGGGGAGTTAGCGGATTTGCAAGCGGGGATTGCAGCTTACCAACAAGCCATCGCCCACACCCCGCCCGACTCTCCGGATTTGGCGGCTATGTTCAACAACTTGGGCAATGGACTGACGGACCGCTATTCGCGCTTAGGGGATTTAGCGGATTTGCAAGCAGGAATAAAGGCTTACCAACAAGCCATAGATCAGACCCCGCCCGACTCCCCGGATTTGGCGGGTCGGCTCAACAACTTAGGTGCTGAACTCACCAACCGTTATACCCGCTTAGGGGAGTTAGCGGATTTGCAAGCGGGGATCGCGGCTGCCCAACAAGCCATCGCCCACACCCCGCCCAACTCCCCAGATTTGGCACGTCGGCTCAATGGCTTAGGTTTGGGACTCACCAACCGCTATGCCCGCTTAGGGGACTTAGCGGATCTGCAAGCGGGGATTGCGGCTTTCCGACAAGCCCTAGACCACACCCCGCTCGACTCCCCTGATTTGGCGCGTCATCTCCACGGCTTAGGTGCTGGACTGCGTGACCGCTATGCCCGCTTAGGGGAGTTAGCGGATTTGCAAGACGGCATTGCGGCTTACAAAAAAGCCATCGCCCACACCCCGCCCGACTCGCCTGATTTGGCGCGTCTGCTCAACAACTTAGGTTTGGGACTTAGCGACCGCTATGCTCAGTTAGGGGAGTTAGCGGATTTGCAAGCGGGGATTGCGGCTTACCAACAAGCGATTGAATTGGCTAAAAAAGGTTCACTGGAAGACTTGCTGAAGCATTCCCGCAATTTTCTCCTCTGGGCATTTGAACGCGACAGTTGGCAGGAGATGGCAGCGGTTTATCCCAACATCCAAACTGCCAGTCAACACTTGATGGAAAAGCAATTATTGCGTGAACAGCAGGAAGCCTTTTTAACCGAAACCCAAGGGCTGGCGGCGAGAATGGCGTATGCCCGTATTCAAACCCAGGATTTGGCGAGCGCGGTGGAAGTCTTAGAACAAGGCGTGGCGCGTTTATTAAGCGCGGCATTGGCGGGCGATAACACCGATGTCAGCCCATTGCAGCAGGCACACCCCGATTTGTATGCGCGCTATAAACAGCAGCGGCAAACCGTGCGCCAAGCACAACGCGATTATCAAAACGCCGATGCCGCACAACGCGAGGCAGCACTTAAACACTGGCAAACCCAAGAAGCCGCGTTTAAGGCGGTGTTAAGCGAGATTCGACAACAGCCCGCGCATGAAAATTTCTTGACCATCCCCACCGACATCCAGCGGGTGTATCAAGCTGCGCACAGCCGCCCGCTGGTGTATCTTTTCGACACGCCCAAAGGCGGTTACGCATTGCGGGTGTTGCAGCAGGACATACAAGCCATTGCTTTGCCTGAATTGAGTTTTGAAAAATTGCAAGCGCAGGGGAATAAGTATTTCGAGGCTGATTTTAACGCCCACACCCAGCAACAAGCATGGCATCAAGCGATTGAGGATTTAAGCACTTGGTTATATACCGCCATCATGCAGCCGCTGTTGCCACAGTTACCCCGCGCATTCACTTTCATTCCGATTGGTTACTTAAATCTATTCCCGCTGCATTTGGCATGGACAAAAGAAAATGGCACGCGCCACTATATGGTGGATAAATTCACCATTAATTATGCCCCTAATGCACTGGCTTTAGTGAATGCGCAAAAATCGGCAATTTTACCATCTGATAATTTATTACTGATTAACGAACCTAAACCCGTAGAGGCAAGCGAATTGCCCAGTTCAATAATGGAAAGCATCGCCATTAAACAACACTTTAAACAAAATAGAGAACTCCCTCATGAACAAGCCACCGTTTCTGCGGTTAAAGAAGCCTTGAATAATTCCCCTAATGTGTTGCATTTTACCTGTCATGGTGGCGCGAATGTGCAGAATCCTTTAAAAACAGGTTTATTAATGGCGAATAATGAAATGCTCACTGTCGCCGACTTTTTCCAAGCCCAATTACAAGCGCGCTTAGTCAGTTTATCCGCTTGTCAAACGGGAGTTATTGGCTTTAAAAAGGCAGAAGAAGTGGTGGGTTTGCCGACCAGCTTATTGCACGCGGGCGCGGTGGGAGTATTGGCTTCGTTGTGGTCAGTAGAAGATGCCTCGACAGCGTTATTGATGACACGCTTTTACCACAACTTTATGCAGCAAAAACAAGCCCCGTAAGTGGCTTTGCAGAAAGCGCAATTGTGGCTGCGCGAAGCGAATAATCAGGAGATTTACGATTGGTTAAAGCCTGTGTTAAGTCAACTGGGTTCATCTTATCGCCTCCGATTTCACCAAAACGCCAACAATAAACCACTGGAAAAACCTTATCAAAGTGCTTATTATTGGGGGGCGTTTTATTATACGGGAATTTAATTGTTGAGGCTAAATAAAGGACAATAATACCAAAATTAAGTCATTCATAAAATTTTTTCTGTCAGAATCAGAATTTTAGGATTTTCAGAATTAAAGAGTAAAAAATCTATTTACAAGAGTCAATTTTGAAAATTTTTTAATTCTGTAAATTCTGATTCTGACAAAATAAGGATTCTATGAGTCACATCTTTTTGGTAAATTTCAATTAAACTACAAAAATATATGAAACCTATTTTAACAATTTCCTCTTTACAGCAAGCGGCTGCACAATTTGCGGCTATTGAAACATTGCATCATGAACCCTCACTCTACGGCATAACCGATGGGAAAGCAGTAGGCACTTATCTTGAGCATAAATTTGCTGATTTTCTTTTAAGTCAATATGGATATCTACGTGGTAATTCTGCATCTGGAATTGATTTTCCTGAATTGGAAGTTGATATAAAAGTAACCAGCATTAAACAACCACAATCCTCTTGTCCTTTTAAATCTGCGGCTCAAAAAATATTTGGTCTTGGTTATCATTTGCTTATTTTTGTTTATGATAAAATGGATAATAGCGACAATAAAACCAGTCAATTAAATATGCAACACACTATTTTTATTGAAAAAGAATATACCGCAGATTTTCAAACCACAAAAGGAATCTTGGATATATTAACAAGAGATGGAAATAAGGATGATATTATGGCATTTCTTATGGAGAGAAATTTACCCATAGATGAAATTGGCGCAGATCAACTGGCTGATAAAATTCTACAATCTCCCCCAAATCAAGGTTATTTAACCATTTCAAATGCCCTTCAATGGAGACTCCAATACAGCCGCGCCATTCAAAACGCTGGCACTGTATCAGGAGTGCTTAAAATTCGCTAAAAATCAATGCCTACAAAATCAATTCATCAAGCCCAATTTGGCGATTTTCAAACGCCTATTCCTCTTGCACAAAAAATTGTCTCGATTTTAAAAAAAAATCATCATCTTAACCCAGATATTATTATTGAACCCACTTGCGGACAAGGGGCATTTATTTTAGCTGCTTATCAAGCATTTACTCATGCCACTATTTTGGGTTTTGAAATTAATCCTGATTATGTGAAAAATAGTCAGCAATTATTGCCTGATAATAAACAAGTAATCGTTAAACAAGCGGATTTTTTTAATACCGATTGGGCAACTATTATCGCATCATTACAAGGCTATCTTTTAATTATTGGGAATCCGCCTTGGGTGACAAATAGCGCGTTAAGTGTTTTAAATAGCCAAAATATTCCTGAAAAATCAAATTTTCATCAACAAAAAGGCATAGAAGCCATTACGGGAAGCAGTAATTTTGATGTATCAGAATTTATATTATTACAACTGCTGCATTTATTCACCAAAAGAGATGGCACACTGGCTTTTTTGTGTAAATATGCCGTTGCGCGCAAAGTGATGCGGCGATTGCGGAAAAATACAATATATCGTCTTTTCTTCTCTATTTATCTGATTGATACTAAAAAATATTTTTCTGCTAACGTAGAATCTTGTTTATTGGTAGTCACCACAGATGCGGGTGATGTGGATTGTCAAGTTTACGCTTCATTAGACGCGCCACAACCCGACCGCTTTATTGGTCAGCGAGAGGGTGATATGGTCAGTCATCTTTATTTGTATGAAAAATGGCGACATTTAAGAGGAGAAGAATCGCATTATATATGGCGTTCTGGAATAAAACATGATTGCGCAAAAATTATGGAATTAGAACCCGTTAATGGGGGCTATAAAAATGGTTTAGGTGAATTTATCGAATGTGAAACAGATTATCTTTATCCTTTATTAAAAAGTTCTGACCTTGCGCATGGGGATATTGGTGTTTATCGAAAAGTGGTTATTGTGCCGCAAAAATTTGTCGGAGAAAATACCGCTGTCATTAAGAAAATCGCGCCAAAAACATGGGATTATTTAATAAGACATAAAGAATATTTAGCCAAGCGCAAAAGTGTCATTTATCAAAATAAGCCTGAATTTTCAATTTTTGGTGTAGGCGATTATTCATTTAAACCGTGGAAAATTGCTATTTCAGGATTATATAAAACTTTAAATTTTACTTTAGTCGGTACATTAGACGGAAAAACAGTATTATTTGACGATACAGTTAATTTTTTATCTTTCAACACGCAAGAAGAAGCGTTATTTATTTACGCATTATTAACTTCTGAACCCGCGCTTGAATTTTTTAACTCCATAATATTTTGGGATGAAAAGCGTCCCATTACGATACAGCTATTAAAAAGATTATCCTTAAAAGCCTTATCAAAAGAATTAGGCTTGTTTTCGCAGTATCAAAGGTGGACTGAACAAAGTCAATTGGATATGCTAGAATCGCGCTAAAACGTAATCTGAACCACACACACCGCAGGGGATTTGGAGATGAATGAAGAGCAAAATCCGCTTATGTCGCTACTTGAACAAGCCGAAAGCGCAGAACAACGCTATTTACAACACAACGATGTCAGCGGCTTAGATGAGGCGATTCATTACTGGCAACAAATTCTACAATCCCCTAATTTTCCAGCACAAGATGAGTATTTTCAACTAAGTATTTTAAATAACATTGCGGTAACTTATTGGTATCGCTATAAGGCAAGAGGCGTTATTCAAGATTCGGACACTGCATTGCAGGCGTGGCAAGCCTTGGTGAAAAAACTACCCGATGATTCGCCTTATTTACCCAGTATACTTAACAACTTAGACACTGGACTGAGAGACCGCCATTCGCGCTTAGGTAACTTAGGCGATTTGCAAGCGGGAATTTCGGCTTTTCAACAAGCCATTGACCACAGCCCGCCCGACTTCCCTGATTTGGCGACTATGTTCAACAACTTAGGCAATAGACTAACAAACCGCTATTCGCGCTCAGGTGACTTAGATGATTTGCAAGCAGGGATTTCGGCTTACGAAAAAGCCATTGCCCACACCCCACCCGATTCTCCTGATTTGGCTAGCCTGCTCAACAATTTAGGCAGAGGATTACGCCACCGCTATTTACGTTTAGGTGGCTTAGACGATTTGCAAGCAGGAATTTCGGCTTTTCAACAAGCCATTGCCCACATCCCACCCGATTCTACTGGGCTGGCTAAGTGTCTTAACAACTTAGGTCTGGGACTGACAGATCGCTATTTACGCTTAGGTAACTTAGGCGATTTGCAAGCAGGGATTGCGGCTCACGAAAAAGCCATTGCCCACACCCCACCCGACTCTCCTGAGTCGGCGACTATACTCAACAACTTAGGCGGTGGATTGCGCCACCGCTATTTACGCTTAGGTGACTTAGATGATTTGCAAGCGGGGATTGCGGCTCATGAAAAAGCCATTGCCCACACCCCACCCGACTCTCCTGAGTTGGTTAAGTGTCTTAACAACTTAGGACTGGGAGTGACAGACCGCTATTTACGCTTAGGTGACTTAGGCGATTTGCAAGCGGGAATTTCGGCTTTTCAACAAGCCATTGACCGCACTCCACCCGACTCTCCTGAGTTGGCTAAGTGTCTTAACAACTTAGGTCTGGGGGTGACAAACCGCTATTTACGCTTAGGTGACTTAGGTGATTTACAAGCGGGAATTTCGGCTTTTCAACAAGCCATTGACCACACCCCACCTGATTCCCCTGAACTGGCGGGTCGGCTCAACAACTTAGGCAGTGGACTGACAGACCGCTATTTACGCTTAGGTGGCTTAGGCGATTTGCAAGCAGCGATTGCGGCTTACGAAAAAGCCATTACCTACACTCCACCCGATTCCCCTGATTTAGCGACTATACTCAACAACTTAGGCACTGGACTGAGAGGTCGCTATTTGCGCTTAGGTGACTTAGGCGATTTGCAAGCAGCGATTGCAGCTTACGAAAAAGCTATTGCTCACACCCCACCCGATTCTCCTGATTTGGCGGGTTGGTTCAACAACCTAGGCAATGGACTAAGCGACCGCTATTCGCGCTTAGGTGACGACTTAGGCGATTTGCAGGCGGGGATTAAGGCTTATCAACGAGCTATTGAACTGGATAAAAAAGGTTCACTGGAAAACTTACTAAATCATTCCGTTAATTTGCTCAACTGGGCATTTGAACGCAGCAATTGGCAGGAAATGGAAGAGGTTTATCCTCAAATCCAAGCTACCAGTGAACAATTGGTAGAAAAACAACTACAACGCGAACACCAAGAGGCGTTTTTAACCGAAACACAAGGTATTTCCGCTGCAATGGCCTATGCCCGCATTCAGCTACATAACCCAGCGGGCGCAGTTGAAGCCTTAGAACAAGGCGCAGCGCGCTTATTAAGCACTGCGTTGGCACGCGACAATGCCGATATTAGCCAATTGCAACAGGATTACCCTGATTTGTATGCGCGTTATGAGCAACAACGCAAAGCCGTTAAAAATGCCCAACGCTTTTACCAAAATGCCAATGAAGAACAGCACAAAGCCGCTTTTGAGCAGTGGCAACAACAAGAAGCCCATTTTCAGAGCGTTTTAAGTGAAATTCGCCAACAGCCTGATCAGGAAAATTTCCTGAATATCGCCACCGATATTAACCGCGTTTATCAAGCTGCGGACACTCGACCACTGGTGTATGTTTTTTATACGGACAAAGGAGGTTATGCACTACGGATATTTAAAAAAGAGATACAGGCTATTGTTTTGCCTGATTTGACTACAGAAAAATGGCAAGAGCGATTTGATAAATACTTTAATGCCTACGATAACGCCCACAATAACCAAAAAGAATGGCAACAAGCCATTGATGATTTAACTGCGTGGTTATATACCGCGATTATGCAACCTATTGTGTCGCATTTACCCAGCACTGAATTCACCTTAATTCCGATTGGTTACTTAAATCTATTCCCGCTGCATTTGGCATGGACAAAAGAAAATGGCACGCGCCACTATATGGTGGATAAATTCACCATTAATTATGCCCCTAATGCACTGGCTTTAGTGAATGCGCAAAAATCGGCAATTTTACCATCTGATAATTTATTACTGATTAACGAACCTAAACCCGTAGAGGCAAGCGAATTGCCCAGTTCAATAATGGAAAGCATCGCCATTAAACAACACTTTAAACAACACACAGAATTTGCGCATGAACAAGCCACGGTTTCTGCGGTTAAAGAAGCCTTGAATAATTCCCCTAATGTGTTGCATTTCGCTTGTCATGGTGAAGTTGATTTTGAAAATCCATTAAAAACAGGTTTATTAATGGCGAATTATAAAATGCTCACTGTCGCCGATTTTTTCCAAGCCCAATTACAAGCGCGTTTAGTCAGTTTATCCGCTTGTCAAACGGGAATTATTGGCACGAAGAAAGTAGAAGAAGTGGTTGGTTTGCCGACCAGCCTATTGCACGCGGGCGCGGCGGGAATATTGGCTTCGCTGTGGCCAGTTAAAGATGTTTCAACAGCCTTATTGATGATGCACTTTTACCACAACTTTATGCAGAAAAAACAAGCCCCGCAAGCGGCTTTGCGGGAAGCGCAATTGTGGCTGCGCGAAGCGAATAATCAGGAGATTTACGACTGGTTAAAAAAGCCTGTGTTAAGTCAACTGGGTTCATCTTATCGCCTCCGATTTCACCAAAACGCCAACAATAAACCACTGGAAAAACCTTATCAAAGTGCTTATTATTGGGGGGCGTTTTATTATACGGGAATTTAATTTAGGAGACCGATCATGTCGCTACATCAGCAAATTATCCAACAATTTATTGACCAAAAACCTGCTGTCACTCCAGCCCAACAAACTGCATTATTGGCACACATTCAACCGTTTTTCGGCAGCGTAACCCATTTGGGCAATTTAGCCGATACGTTAGCGGATTGGTGTATGGACAATAACATAGACTTGGATTTGTCCGAAGCCACCCGCGCCGCAGGCAATCCCCCTGCTAAACCTGTGACTCCAGAAGAATATAAACGGTTAGTCGAAGGCATTATCAACGTCATCAACCCCCACCAAACCGTCGCCCAAACAAGCACAAATCAAGAAGGTAAAGCCAAATGATCGAATTCACCACCAGCAGCCTAACCCTATACGCCTACCAACTCGCCAGCGACACCGACACCGATCAACGCGCCGATGCACAGCAATTGTGGGATAACTTAACTGCTGTGTGTCAAAACGTGTTGCATTTGCCCGAATTGGCGCAATTCAAACGGCATTTTATATCCGAAAAAGGGCAGGATACCCGTTTTTTATCCCTATTTGGCGGTGAAAATCCCTCAAAAGCGGAACAAAACGAACACTGGCGTGCAAGAATAGTACCCGTGCGATTACATGATGTTTACGCGGTAGATTTCACCCTTTCCCCTGTCAATAATCCGCTTTCCCTCGCGCAATTGCACCAATTAAATCCAAAAGGCTGTTTATTACCGCAAACCATTAACGCCAATTTAGGACAAACTTTACTGCTTTATCTCCAGCCCACAACCGCGATTTCTATTGACGAGCCTTTTATTCGTCAGTGCATTGCCCAATTATGGCAAGACAGCGGAGAAACATCGCCTGAATTTGTGGTTAAACATGGCCGATTATTTGGCAGTTCTTTTTACGACTGCGTTTCCGTTTCTCAAGCGCAAAACGTCATCCCTATTCATTTAATTGTCTTCATCGGCGAAGAAAATCACGCAAAAACACTTGAATTAGCCCAAAAACACAACCTTATTTTAATGAAATTATTGGCCTCACGCCACAAAGTCGAATATGTCACCAGAAACGCCCAAATTAATTACAATGAAGCCCGCGAATTAGACAAATTATTAAAAGAAAAAAATAAAATTTTCGCCCAATTACCGCACAGCAAAACCGATAAAGTAGATCAACTCGAACAACTCCTGCAAGAATTGCCCAATGATGCCAAACAATTTGGCGATCATTTACGCGCCCTTAACGATCATCAATTTACCCTTACGGCTAATTTAAAAAATTACCACGATTTATTGACACAATTCCAAACCCTAACCGCGGACAATGACCTCCATGCGTGGCAAAATTTTTACCATTACGCCAAAGACATCACCGCGTTGCAACTGGATTTATTCAAAGGCTACTTATCCCCAACACAGCCCTTATTCCAAGAATTAACCCAAAATATTCAAGGTTTGTTACAAATCCAAACCTTAAAACACGAATTCGATAAACAAGAACGTTTAGAACGTTTAGTGGTAGTTATTGCTTCGACTTTAGAAAGTGCGGCGATTTCGGTCAAAGTGGATTATCACCATCATTTTGCACAGGATTTATTTGGACACTATTATTCCAACATCAGCGGAATATTCGGGGAACATCTAACAGGTATTTTTGCGCATTTAGGGGTGGGATTAGGGTTTGGTTTGCTGGCTTTTGGTATTTTATTTCTTTATCAAAAAACAAAGAAACATTAAAGCAAATTCCCTATACCAAAAAGATAGGGTTCGTAGAATCCTTATTTTGTCAGAATCAGAATTTACAGACACAAGAATTTTCAAAATTTATTCTTGTAAATCTTTTATTTTAAACAGATTTTTTATTCTTTAATTCTGAAAATCATGAAATTCTGTAAATTCTGATTCTGACAGAAAAAATTTTATGAATGACTTAATCTTGGTATAGGATGGGTAAGAATAAAAAAGTCAGGTTATCTTGTTCAAGAAAAAAATTGAGCATTAATCCCATTCCAAAGTCGTTCCGATTTGATAATCTCTGACCCGACCTTCAAAAAAATTCACTTCTTGCTTTACCTCAAACTCATTAAGCCAGGGCATAGGATGTTCAGAAATACCGTACATCGCGGGTAAATCGAAACTGCGACAAATATTATCCGCTAACATCTTGGCGTAATCAGTGTAACTTTTCACCGATAAACCCACAATTCCGCCATTGGGCATGGTCGCACGCGCAAAAGCCGCTTCTAACTCCACCGCTTCGTGAATAATATCCCGCACCCGATCCCGCATTTTGCCATCCCATAATTTGGGATTCTCTACAATAATCTGCCGAATTAACCAACGACCATTAATCGCGTGTAAGTTTTCATCGCGCCAAATATATTGATATTGTTGCGCCGTGTTTCTCAATTTGCCATTTCTGGCCAACGCAAAAACTTGAGAAAATCCACACGGGAAAAATAAATATTCAAAAATATAATAGCTAATTAAATCCTCTAATAACGCTCGATTCTTTTCATAAGAACCTATCGGCGCATCACAAGAAACAACGTTGTTAGTAAATTGCAAATTCCAGTTTAATTTTTCGATTAACTCAGGAATTTGCTGATACAATTCAAAAATCTGTCCTTGCCCTTTTTCATCCAAACCAAAAGATTCCAAAATGAAAAAATAGGACTCGATATGATTGGCTTCTTCCGCCATTTGCCAACGCAAATATTGCCGCATTTCATTGGCGGTAATGTTTTCTAAAATGGCGTGATTTAAATTATCGGGAACAAGATTGTCCGAAGCGGTTAAATAACTGATGTTGGTTTTAAATAACCACATTTCATCTTCGGTTAAACGTCCAGTATTCCACTGAACCTTGTCGTCGCCCATAGAAATGTCATTCGGCAGCCAAAAATTATTACGTGCGGATAAAAAACGTTTCCGTACTTCTGTGTATTTCAGCGGCACGGGTTGGCGCGTGTCGTAATCTTGACCGCCGATAATTTTAATGGCTGAGGCATTTAAGTGCTTACCAATTCTAATTTTCGCCAAAGTCGGACGAGTCGCCGCAGCAACGGGAGTCATTACCCGCTCTGGCGGCGTAATCACGCACGTTGCAGCCACCGCAGGCCGCGCCGCAGCCACCGTGCTTGCTGACTTGACAGAAGGGCTTGTCGGCTCTTGAAACAAGGGATCATGTTGCATTCGCATATTCTCCTAAAACCCACGTGGGAATGGACACAACTGGGTCAGTTTTTAAGAAAAAAAACAGGCAGTCGGTTGATTTTTACACCATCATACCGACATAAAGCGGATAAAATCTCGCTATTTTATGAATTTTGAGTCATTGACTTTAATTTTGCATATTCATCAACGATCATCAGAGGACTCTAGCCACAACCGTGTGGTCTAGCATGGGCGCAAACACCGCGCCAAGTCACACGACAGCTTGTAATGTATGGAACGGATCGAAGGAGCGTTGAGCCGTTTTTTTGGCGGCGATTGCTAGAAAAAACGGTCTATTTTATTGTTTATAAAGCAATTTATATAAAAGCCTCAATCTCATCGACTATGGATAGATCATAGAGTTAAACGGGCATTAGAGCAAGGGTGTTCAATGTATTTTAATTTTCTTCTGATCGAAAAATAACAACGTTTACAGAGAAAATCTGGATATTCTGCTAGAGAAAACTTTAAATAAAATCGCCTGTTTAGCGCAAAAAAATGAGATTTAAATTAATTTTTTTGCTTAAAAAACTGTTTTTTACTGAAAAATGACTTTTTTACAAAAAAATGGGTTTTAAATACCCTAAACAATAGCTTAATCAAATCGTCATATCATTTTGTTAGCATGGCGAGTTTAAAAAAACGTGCTATATCAGATTATGTTGATATTGTTATAATGGGATATTATCGGTTATTTAAATTAGGTCAACAGACGGAGTGGTTGCAAATGAGCAGTAAGGTTTTCAAGGACAATGTATTTCCCAGACACATTTCAGACATCATGAGTCTGATGCACATGGCTGTATTCGACGGCACGGATGGCGAAGAAGTGTGGCCAACTTACTTGACCTTAGAGCAGAAAGAATGTGTGGCTTTGGGCTTGGCATTGTATTATCAATGTGAACATTGCATTGAACATCACACCAGAGCCTTGCGGCGCGTGGGCAAAAAACTGGATCCCGATACGCTGTCTAAAAACATGAACGCGATTATTTTGTTTTTACGCACCGATGTGTCTCGTATAACGCAAACGGAAAAACAACGTTGGATGCAAGCGTGGCACGCTTTTTCGGTCAAAATCGCGCTACAACGTGGTGATCGTTTAACGCCTTATTTAATTGGTTTAGCGATTGGTATGGCGCGAGATGATCAATTTTTAATTGAATTTTGTGGCACAGAAGTGCGTAACTTCTTGACTGAACAAGGCGTGGATTGCCGCGCCGCGATTGGCGAATTAGAATCTGTGGTGATCTTTATGAAAGCCGCCGCCTCAAAGAACCGCGTCGCCCACAAAGTTGAAGTGTTGTTTAATCCTGCCTAACCCCCATGTTTTACTGTGAGGTGCGTTACGACGCACTTTCACAGCCCCCTCTCTTTAATTCGCCGATTTTTTCTCATTCAATCATTTTGACTTATTAAATTATTATGATGTTAAAATTAGCTTAAACTAATTTGACAGGAGTAGTGATGAATATTGAATTTAAAAAGTGGCACTCTATTGATACCGATTCGACCATTTCCGCGTTAAATACAAACTTAAAAAAAGGTCTCTCTGAATCCGAATATCAAGCCAGAATAGCACATTACGGTTTAAATCAATTAACGCCTAAAAAAGAACGTTCAGCTTTCATTGAATTTCTGCTGCAATTTCACAATCCACTGGTTTATATTTTATTAGTGGCCAGTATAGTGACTTTTTTGCTTAAAGAATATGCTGACAGTGCGGTTATTTTTGGCGTTATTTTTGTTAATGCCATCATTGGTTTTGTGCAAGAAAGTAAAGCCAAAAAAGCCATTCATTCACTGAAAAAAATGCTTAATACTAAAGCCACAGTGTTGCGTAATGGACAAAAAATGTCTGTCTTATCCTCAAGCGTAACTTTAGGTGATGTCATTTTGTTGAATTCGGGCGATAAAATTCCCGCCGATATGCGCTTAATCAGCGTAAATAATTTGAAAATTGACGAATCGATGTTGACAGGCGAATCCGTCGCGGTAGAAAAACGCATCGAAGCTTTGAGCGAAGACACGGTATTGGCAGATCGCATCAATATGGCTTATGCGGGGACGCTGGTGACGTATGGCCAAGCCGTCGGCGTGGTCACGGCGATTGGCGATAAAACGGAAACGGGACAAATCGCCCATTTAATCAATGAAGCCACCACCATTGATACGCCATTAACGAAGAAAATTACGGAATTTTCTAAAACATTATTATGGATTATTATTGGCTTGGCATTATTAACTTTTTTTGTGGGTTATTTTGTACATGGTCAAAATGCTTTAGATTTATTTATGGCTTCAGTGGCGTTGGCGGTGGCGGCGATTCCTGAGGGATTGCCCGCGGTGGTGACCATTACTTTAGCGATTGGCGTGCGCATTATGGCGCATAAAAATGCCATTATTCGCAAATTACCTGCGGTAGAAACCTTAGGAAGCACCACTGTCATTTGTTCTGATAAAACGGGAACATTAACCAAAAATGAAATGACGGTGACGCAAATTGCCATTGATGATACTGTTTTTAATGTAACGGGAAATGGCTATCATCCCATAGGATCGTTTTATATTAATGGTGACCCCATTTCTAATCAAAGTTATAGCACTTTAGCTGAAATATTGCGTTGTGGCATGTTGTGTAATGATTCTTTGTTAATTGAGCCAAAAAAAGGTCATTATCAAGTGCAAGGCGATCCCACCGAAGGCGCGTTATTGGTGAGCGGTAAAAAATATGGTTTTGACGATGAAACCTTGACTAAAGAACACCCTCGTTTAGATGCCATTCCTTTTGAATCGGATCGTATGTATATGGTGACATTACATCCGATTAGTGCCGAAGAGAATATGATTTGCATTAAGGGTTCATTAGAACGTTTATTGCAGATGTCAAAACAGGCGTTAAATGTTGAAGGTAATGTGATTGCACTTTCTAAAGAAAAAATAGAAAAAGTAGCGATTGAGTTGGCAGAGAATGGATTGCGGGTATTGGCATTTAGTGTGTGTTATGTGCCAAAAACGGTGAATTCGTTAAAAACCTTTTTCCAAGAAATGGATCAATTAAATATTCATTTTCTCGGTGTGCAAGCCATGATTGATCCACCTCGTCCTGAGGCGATTGCGGCGGTGGCTTTGTGTCAGCAAGCGGGTATTCATGTGAAAATGATCACCGGTGATCATAAAGTCACGGCGTTAGCGGTGGCAAAAGAATTGGGCATTAATACCAGTGCCAACGGTTTAACCGGCGCAGAAATGTCACTGATGGACGATGTCACATTGAGCCAAGCCACTAAAAATATTCATGTTTTTGCGCGAGTTGCTCCAGAGCAAAAATTAAAATTGGTCTCCGCGCTACAAGCCAATCGTCACATCGTCGCTATGACAGGTGACGGAGTCAATGACGCGCCTGCATTAAAACAAGCCGATATTGGTATTGCAATGGGCATCAACGGCACGGAAGTCAGCAAGGAAGCCGCAGACATGGTGTTGGCTGATGACAATTTCGCTTCTATTGCTGCTGCTGTAGAACAAGGACGCGGGATTTTTGATAATTTAATCAAATTTATTGCGTGGATTTTACCCACCAATGTGGGGCAGGGTTTAGTGATTATGTTAGCGGTGTTTTTAGGGACTACTTTACCTGTTTTGCCTGTGCATGCGTTATGGTTAAATATGACTACGGCTTTATTTTTGGGTTTAATGTTGGCTTTTGAACCGCAAGAAAGTGGCGTAATGTTACGCCAACCCAGACATGTGGATGAACCTATTTTAAATACGGATATTATGATCCGTATTTTTTTAATTAGCTTTTTATTGTTATTCGGTGCGTTTGGTATTTTCACTTGGTCGCAAATGCAAGGTGCAAGTGAAGCAGAATCAAGAACTTTAGCTGTCACCTTATTTGTTATTGTGCAGAGTTTTTATTTACTCAATTGTCGCTCATTAACTCAATCTGTTTTTTATGTTAATCTATTTTCTAATTATTGGATTTGGATTGGTATTGGTTTGATGTTTTTGGCACAATTGGCATTTATTTATCTCCCATTTATGAATACTATTTTTCACAGTGCGCCTATTGCTTTAAATCAGTGGTTTATCATGATGATTTATGGGGCTGTCACCTTGATTATTGTTGATTTTCATGGGCGTTTTATGAAGAGATATTCTAATGGAAAATAGCTGGAAAATATTCTTGATTTTTCTACGGTTAGGAGCGACCGCATTTGGTGGGCCGATTGCGCATTTGGCTTATTTTAGAGAAGAATTTGTGGTGAAACGTCGTTGGTTGTCTGAACGGGATTATGCGGATGTTTTGGCCTTGTGTCAGTTTTTGCCGGGGCCGGCCAGCAGTCAAATGGGTTTTAGTTTAGGTTTGATTCGTGGGGGGATGTCGGGGGCGGTGGCGGCGTGGGTGGGTTTTACATTGCCGGCGGCGTTGATCATGTTTTCTTTTGCCTATGGTTTGCTGTCGTTGGAAGCGTTGGGCGTGTCGGGAGGGTGGTTACAAGGCTTGAAAGTGGTGGCGGTGGCCGTTGTTGCCCAAGCCATTTGGGGCATGGCCAATACATTGTGTCCGGATCGTCAGAGAATAACACTGGCATTTGCGGCGGCTTCCCTGATGTTGTGGTGGCCGTTATGGTGGATACAATGGGTGATTATTGCTTTAGGGGGGCTTATCGGTTGGAAATATTTACCCGCACAAGCCGCTTCGCCCACGCCTTTTACGCTGTCTATTCCGCGCTGGCTGGCTTTGGGAAGTGGGATTGTATTTTTACTGTTGCTGTTCAGTTTACCCCTATTGGCAAGTCATACACCAGTCAATAGTGTGTGGGGAATTTTTGACAGTTTTTATCGGGCGGGTGCCTTGGTATTTGGTGGCGGTCATGTGGTGTTACCTTTGTTGCAAAGTGAATTTGTGGCGACGGGTCAAGTGGATTCTGTTATTTTTTTAGCGGGTTACGGTGCAGCGCAGGCCATTCCTGGCCCTTTGTTTAGTCTTTCGGCTTATTTGGGTGTGTGGCTTTTTGAGAGTTCTCCTGTTATTGGTGCGTTGGTGGCGTTGGTGGCGATTTTTTTACCGGGTTTTCTTCTGATTTTAGCAGCATTGCCGTTTTGGGAAGGGTTGCGTTCGCGTGCGGATGCGGCGGCCACCTTAGCGGGAATTAATGCGGCGGTGGTCGGTTTGCTCATTGCTGCGTTTTACAATCCTGTGTGGACGAGTGCTATTCTCAGTCCGCGTCATTTTGTATTGGCTTTATTGGCTTTTTTATTACTGACTGTGTGGCGGGTGTCGCCGTGGTGGGTTGTGTTGGG